>JACOUJ010000260.1 GCA_016177865.1 Candidatus Rokuibacteriota bacterium | reverse complement strand
TTGTAGGACTTGAGGTTGGCGAAGAAGAACATGTCGAAGTACTCGCGCTCGGCCCGCGACGATCGAGGTACGTCTGCCCCACCGGGACATCGTGGCCCCGGTGGCGCGGGCACCGAGGGCGTGCCGACCGTCCTAAGCTTCTGGTTCTTTGGGATTTTTTCTCACGCCTGCGCTGGCACTCCGCTTGCTCTGTTTTCCGGGGGGTGGGGAGTGTGGCAATGAACGAGCGTCGTGAATTGGAATCGTATCTCGCCAGAGTGCTCGGAGCTTCCGTGGAAGTGCTCGCGACCCACCCGCTCAAGGGGCCCCTTGGCGAGGAGGGGGATCCCAAGGGGTTCGGCTACGGCGCGCCTCTTGAGGTGGAATGCCTGGTAAACGATGACCCGAAGAATTTCGTCTTGGCCCGCACTCGTCCAGAGCACGGCTTCGGCCATGATTACCCGGCGGACCTGACCTGGCAAGCCGTCTGGGCTCATTCCGCGTATAACACTCTCCCGCGTCACGCGAGGAGCCTTGACGTCGGCTTCATGCGGACGAACGGCGAACTGGTTCCGGCGGGGGATGCCACTGAGTTTTTTCAGCTCGTCGAGAAGGCCGAAGGAAATCCTTACTGGCTCGACCTGGACCGTCTGCTCACCGAGTCGGCCTCGCGTCGAGATGCGGTTCGGGCCGAAGCGCTGGCCCGTTACCTTGCTGAGATCCACGCGGTCAAGCGAGACGCCCCGTGGCTCTACCACCGGAGGATTCGAGAACTGGTGGGGCACGGGGAGTGTCTCATGGGGATCCTCGACAGCTACCCCCATCCCTATCCGCTCTTGACGCCTGACGAATGCGAGGCTCTCGAGCGCGCGGCCGTGACATGGCGCTGGCGCCTCCGCGCCAAGGCAGGTCGCCTCTCCAAGGTTCACGGCGACTTTCATCCCTGGAACATTCTTTTCCGTGAGGAAGCCGACTTCTCCGTTCTCGACCGAAGCCGAGGGGAGTGGGGTGAGCCGGCTGACGACGTCGCGGCTTTGACAATCAACTACCTCTTCTTCGGCCTCCTGAAGGGAGAAGACGGGGCCGAGGCCTTTCACCGGCTCTTCGTGAAGTTCTTCGACGTATACCTCGATGAGACGGGGGATCGCGACCTCTTCGAACTGCTTCCCCCCTTCTATCTGTTCCGGGCAGTGGTCATCGCCCACCCCCTCTGGTACCCCGAGGTCCCTGACCGGGTGCGAATCGCTCTGTTGAGGTTCGCGACGGCCATGGGGGAGCCCAAGCCCTTCGACCTGGCTGGTCTGGAGGCCATCTGCAGAGAGGTACCATGAGCTGGGCGATTTGGATCACCGGGCCCCCGGGGAGCGGGAAGACGACGATTGCCCGGGAGGTCGCCAAAGCACTCACCTCCCGGGGAATGAGGGTGAAGGTGCTGGAGTTGGACCAGCTCCGACAGATCCTGACCCCCCAGCCAACCTATGGAGAGGCGGAACGAGAGCTGGTCTATCGGGCCCTGATCCTTATGGCCAAGCTCCTTACCGAGGAGAGCGTCCCCGTTATCATTGACGCGACCGCTCATCGGAGAGCGTGGCGAGAGCTCGCCAGAAGTCTTATCCCGCTCTTCGCCGAGGTCGAGCTTGTCTGCCCGTTGGAGGTCTGCGTGGAGCGGGAGCGTAGCCGCCCGCTCGGATACGCCCCGCCGAGGATCTACGGCCACGCGATGTGCCCGGGGGCCACCGTGCCGGGAGTCAACGTCCCCTACGAGCCCTCGCTCAGGCCGGAGCGGATCATCGACACGCGCGTCACGAGCTGGTGGACCGCGGTTCAAGAAGTTCTCTCCCTCGCCGGGCAGCTTCGACACCGGGCGACCTCCGGGCTCTACCACGTCCAGCGGCAACTGAGATAGATGGACTCCCACTGGTATGGCGAAGTGAGTTGGACCGGCACGAGGTAGATTCGGGGAAGGAGGATTCAGATCATGTTAGTTGGGCAATGGATGACGAAAGACCCCCTCACCGTGGGACCGAAGGAAAGTATCGTGGTGGCGCGCGCGATCGTGCGTCAGCGTGGGATCCGCCGACTGCCGGTGGTGGAGGGTGATCATTTAGTCGGGATCGTGACGGACCGCGACCTCAGACAGGCCTGGGCCTCCGACGCCACAAGCTTGTCTGGGCACGAGCTGACCTACATGCTGGAGCACACGCCGGTTCGCGACATCATGACCTCGCCGGTTGTGACAGTTTCCCCCGAGACGCCTCTGGAGGAAGCCGTTGCGCTCTTGCAGGCGAAGAAGATCGGGGGGGTTCCGGTGCTGAGGGAGGACCGGCTGGTCGGCATCCTCACCGAGACCGACGTGTTCCGGGCTTTTGGTCAGGTGCTCCGCTACGGAAACGTCGAAGGCCATCCTGATCTCCGAGCCCGACCGGCCCCCCCAGCGGGTCGGGTGTTGGTTCCCGTTCTCGGCGCGACCCTGTCGCCAAAGGTGGTCCGGGAGGCATGCCGCCTCGCCGCCCACTTCGGGCTTCACCCGAAAATTCTCCTGATTATGAACCGCTCCTTGCACCTGGAGGAGATCCGTATGCCCGGAGACACTCGTGCCTTTGACGAGATCGTCGCGGGTCTTCTGGCTGACTACCGTGGGATTGCGAAGTCACTGGGGGTGGAGGCCGAGACCGATTTTCGAAGCGGGGACCCGGCGACCGTCGCGCTCGAGGAGATCACCTCCGGTCACTACGATTTCGTGGTCGCCGGGCGGCGGACCCCTTTGCATTTGGGGTCTTCTCGGCTCGAACTGGAGAAGGTCGGGTTTACGGCCCGGCTCCTGGAGACCTCGCCCGTACCCGTCCTCGTGGTGAGCGAGGCGGTCCAGGTTTGAGGAGGCCACCATGGAGCGCATGCTCGTCCCCCTGGATGAATCTTCCCTCGCCGAAGCCATCCTTCCGATCGTCATCAAGTTGGCCCGGGAAGAGGACGGAGAGGTCATTCTCCTTCACGCCGTTGAGTTTCAACCCCTGCCTTCGGAAGACCAACTTCGCGCGGAGGCACAGACGATCACTGAGGCCGAAAACCGGCTGAGAGCCATGGCAGCGCGACTCGAGACGGAGGGCATTCGTCGGGTCCGTTGGGTGGTGTGGTCTGCCGAGCCGGTCCAGGCGATCCATGATGCCGCGAAGTCCTATCGATCTGACCTCATCGCCATGGCCACCCATGGCCGAGGGGGATTAAGCCGGCTCCTTCTCGGAAGCGTGGCCACGGCGGTGGTGCGCTCTGCGCCCGTGCCTGTGCTCCTTATCCGGGGCCAGCTTCCAGAGAGGACGTGGTCTCTCAGAAAACTTCTGGTTCCGTTGAGTGGAGACAAGGAATCCGAGGCGATCCTGCCGGTCGCCGAACGGCTCGCCGGGCCTGCCGACCTCGAACTTCATCTGCTGGCGGTGCTCGAACCACTACCAGCCACCGTCGAGACGTTCCCGGCGGAAGCAGAGGTAATAGCTTTGCGCCGGGTGGAAGCCGAACGGCATCTTGAAGAAGTGACGGAACGTCTCTCGGCCAAGGGGCTCCGGGTCACTTGGTCGATACGGGCGGGACGGGCGCCGGAAACGATCATCTCCGTCGCCCGTGAGGGCGGGGTGGATCTCATCGCCATGGCCACCCACGGGCGGGGCCTGCTTGGCCGGCTGGCCTTCGGAAGCGTCGCCGACACGGTGCTCCGGGCCTCCCCAGTTCCGGTCCTCCTTTTTCGGGTCAATGAATCTGAGTGAGATGATGAAGAACGAAAATGTCGGATGACCCCGTGATCTTCGGAGCCTCTGCGCTCGCATCTGCGCCCGCCCTCATGGCGCAACCGGGCTCGACGGTCTCGCGAGAGATCGGGAGCCTGCTATACTTGTCGCATGACGGAGATATCCGTTGTTTCCCGGTGGCGGTGGGGCCTGATTGCGATCGGGCTCCTCATCCTCGCCGTCCTCCTCTTCGGCTCGTGGAGCTTCCTTAACCATCAGGCTGCCCCCACCACTCTCCACGTCACCGGGACGATTGAAGCGACACAAGTAGAGGTCACCTCGAAATACTCCGGGCGCATTACGGCCCTCCCGGCGCGCGAAGGCGTCGCGGTCCGACAGGGAGACCTGATTGTGGCGCTGGATGACGCGGAGCTTCAGGCCGACGTGCTCCGCCTCGACGCGGCCCTTCGTCAATCTCGAGCCCAGCTTCAGGATCTCCTCGCCGGGTCCCGAAGAGAAGAGATCGAAGAGGCCAAGGCTTCCGTGGAGCGGGCCCGGGCTCAGCTTGACGACCTCACGGCCGGCGCCCGCCCCGAGGAGTTGGAGCAGGCGCGAAGTTCCCTCAAGGCAGCGGCAGCGACCCGGGAGTGGACGGAAGCGGATCTTCGTCGAGCCGAAGAACTCCTGTCCAGAGGGCTGATTGCCGCGGCGGATCGGGATCGGGCGCGCCAGGCGTATGCGGTGGCTCTGGGGCAAGAGCAGAGCGCCCGCGAACAACTCCGGCTCCTCGAGGCGGGCCCGCGCGCGAATCAGGTGGAAGCGGCCCGGGCTCAGTTGAAGGCCGCCAAGGATCACCTCGAACTTCTTCAGGCCGGCCCGCGACCACAGCAGGTGGAGTCGGCCCGGGCCCAGGTCAACCAGGCGTCGGCAGCACTCGCCCAGGCGCAGGCTCGTGTCCGCGAGATGCGCATCGCAGCCCCCATGTCCGGCGTGATCCTCCGGAAAAACCTTGAGGTGGGCGAGACCGTGACTC
The DNA here is from genome assembly GCA_016177865.1 of Candidatus Rokuibacteriota bacterium. Taxonomy (GTDB): domain Bacteria; phylum Methylomirabilota; class Methylomirabilia; order Rokubacteriales; family JACOUJ01; genus JACOUJ01. The sequence goes on along the minus strand of JACOUJ010000260.1, from coordinate 3,927 downwards.
CCGGTGTTCCGATCCTCACGCTTCTCGATCCGAAGGACCTGTGGCTCCGCGCCTACGTCCCCGAGGTGGAGGTGGGCCGAATCAAGGTGGGGCAGACGGCGCGGGTTGCCATTGATGCATTCCCGAACCGTTCCTTCCCCGGCCATCTCAGCGAGATCTCCTCCGAAGCGGAGTTCACCCCGAAGAATGTCCAGACGAAAAAGGAGCGGGTGAATCTCGTCTTCCGTGTGAAGATCAGCGTCGAGAATCCCGCCGGCCTCCTCAAACCCGGCCTTCCCGCCGACGCGGAGATCGTTCTCAACGAATGACTGCATCGCGGTCCGAGCGCCGGCTTTGCCCGACCCGCCTGACGGCGGGTGCCCGCAAAGGTGCGCTCGCTCCGCTCGCAACTCGAGTAGGTCTGTGGCCGATGCGGTAATGACCGAGGGGCTGACCAAGCGCTTCGGTCACGTCACTGCCGTGGATCACCTCTCCCTCGCGGTGCGGGAAGGGGAGGTGTACGGTTTCCTCGGTCCCAACGGCTCAGGCAAGACGACCACGCTCCGGATGCTCTGCGGGATCCTGGTCCCCACGGAAGGGCGCGGGGCGGTGCTCGGCTATGACATCCTCCGCCAACCGGAACAGATCAAGGCGGCGATCGGCTACATGTCGCAGCGCTTTTCGCTCTACGACGACCTCACCACGTGGGAGAACCTGACGTTTTACGCGACGGTGTATGGCGTTTCCCGCCGGGAACGGGCAGGTCGCCTCGCCCAGATGATCAGGCTGGCTGACCTCACGGGACAGGAATCGAAACTGGCGGGTCAGCTTTCGGGCGGCTACCGGCAGCGTCTGGCTTTGGGCTGCGCCCTCGCCCACGCGCCACGTCTGCTCTTTCTCGACGAGCCGACGGCGGGGGTGGACCCGGTCTCCCGGCGGAATTTCTGGGCCATCGTCCGCCGCCTCGCCGACGAGGGGATCACCATCATGGTGACCACTCACTATATGGATGAAGCGGAGCATTGTGATAGGCTCGGCTTCATCTATCAGGGAAGGCTGATCGTCGAGGGTCCGCCCGCCACGATCAAGACGACGGCGTTCCGAAAGCCGGTTTTGGAGGTCTCGGCGCCCGACGTTCGGAAGACCGCCGATCTCCTTGAACGATGGGAGGCGGTGGAGGAGATCGTCCGGGTCGGCGATCGGCTTCGGGTCATCCTTGGCGACGAGGCCTTGGCCTCCGCCGATCTGGTCGCCTGGCTCGAAGGCCAGGGAGTCGCGGCCCGGGCCGAGCGGGTGCCGCCGTCCGTCGAGGATCTCTTCGTCTCGTTCGTGGATCGCGAGCGGAAGGCCCGCCTGCGCGAGCAACTTCGGGCAGTCGGAGGGTAGGTTGACACGGCTCCTCGGGATCGTCCAGAAAGAATTCATCCACCTCCGGCGGGACGCCCTCGCCCTGACGCTCGCGCTCTTCGTTCCGGTTGCGATGCTTTTCATCTTTGGTTATGCGATCAACACGGACGTCAAGCATATCCCGACGGTTGTCTGGGACCAATCAGGCGATGTCGAAGCGGCTCGGCTTCTGGAGGCATTCGCCAATAGCCAGTATTTTGATCTGAAATTCCGCGTGCGGTCGTTTGCCGAGGTGACCCGGTTCGTGGATCGGGGGCAAGCCAAGGTTGGGATCGTCATCCCTCCCGACTTCGCCTCCCGGTTGGCGAGCCGGCAGGATCCTGCCATCCAAGTGATCGTGGACGCCTCCGACCCCACGGTCGCGAGCTCCGCCATCAACGCGGCCTCTGCTCTCGGCCAGGCCCGTTCGCTCCAGATCCTGGCCCAGACCATCGGGGCCGGCTCGGTTCGAGCCGCGCCACCGCTGGATGTGAGGGTGCGCGCCTGGTACAACCCCGATTTGTTGAGCGCCTTTTTCATTGTCCCCGGCCTCGTCGGGGCGCTTCTCATGCAGACGACCGTGACCGTCATGGCCGCCGCGATTGTCAGGGAGCGGGAGCGTGGCACCCTAGAGGCCCTGATCGTGAGCCCGATCCGGCGGTGGGAGCTGATGCTCGGGAAGATCGTGCCCAACCTTCTCGTGGCCTACGGGCAGATGACCCTGGCCCTGGCGGTGGCTCACTACGTCTTCGGCGTTCCGATCCGAGGCAGTCTCGTCCTCCTCTATCTCCTTTCTCTCGTCTTCATGATGGGGACCCTTGGGCTGGGGATCTTTGTCTCGACGCTGTCCCGCACGATCCCCCAGGCCCTCCAGCTTTCGTTCCTCACGGTCCTGCCCTCGATCTACCTCTCGGGTCTCCTCTTCCCGCTGGAAGGGATGCCGGAGCCCGCGCAGTGGCTTGCCGCGCTGCTCCCGCTCACGTATTACCTCAAGATCATCCGCGGGATCGTCCTCAAGGGCGTGGGGGTGAATCATCTCTGGATGGAGATCCTCCCCCTGGTTCTTTTCGGCGCCGTCATCTTCACGCTCAGCGTGCTACGCTTCCGTAAGTCACTGGATTGAGCGTCTTGTCGAGAAATACCCCGGTGTGGAGCCGAATGTCATCCTCAAAAGGCCTCTGGCTGACGGCGGCCCTGGTGGTGGCGTCGTGGGCCTCTATCATGTTTCAAGTCCCGACGTTTGATCTTGACGAGTCGCTATACCGGCGCCTGGCCGAGGAGATGAAGTTGAGTGGGGAATACTTCATTCCCACGTGGGACGGGAAGCCCTTTTATGAAAAGCCGCCCACGTATTTTTGGGCGATTCTTTTGGCCAGCCGACTGTTCGATCCTCGTGATGCCCCCGTGAGTATTTTCGCAAGTCGACTGCCAAGCTTTCTGTTTACTCTCATGGCGGTTGCCTGTCTTGGCGTATTCTGGCCGCGTTTCCTGTCGAGCCTGGAGGGCCGTCGCTCGATCACGACCTACCCTGGGTGGCTTCGCCATCCTACGCTTCCATTCCTTATCTACTCGATGGCGCTCCTCCCCGGCATTGGAGCGAGCAGCGTCCTTCTCGACCCGATGCTGACGGCCTTTTTCACCCCCGTACTCCTCGTCTTCAGTCTCCTTTGGCTGGAAGGCGACGGGACCCACCCCAGGCGCCCTGGCCGAGGAGAGGTCCTTGTCCTTGCCATTGGTATGGCGGGGGCCACCGCCGTAAAGGGGCTGATCGGTCTGATCCTGCCGGCGCTCGCGGTGCTTCTACACAGTCTGTCTGCGTGTGATGCTTGGAGCCCTTGGAGGGCCGGTCGAATTCTGTGGAGAGTGATCCAGGGCCTGATGGCTTCTTTTGTCGGCGCGATTCTTATCGCCGGCGGATTCTATCTCCTGATCCACTGGAAAGCAGGTCCGCGTTTTGATTATGAATTTTTTGTCGTTCACCATTTCGGTCGCGGTGCGGTCGCCATGCAGGGGCACGGGGGCTCGCTCTGGTATCATCCCGGGGTTCTTCTGCTCGGAGGCGCTGCTTTGTCCACCCTGCTCCTTCTCCTCTTTTCCAAGAGCGTGTCCCAGGGGCGCGGGACCGCGTTTTTAGGATATGCGCGCTGGGGCTTTCCCTTCTCGTGGACGGTGGCCTTTCTCATCTTTTACAGTGCGTCTTCCACGAAACTTCCAAACTACACCTGGCCAGTCTGGCCTGCGATCAGTCTCGGCGTTTGTGTGCTCTTGGCCAGACTCGCGAGCATGGAAGATATAGCGCGTGAGCCTCGGGGAAGACTGGGCGGCGTGTTCGCCATCGCCCTCAAAGGCATTGCCTATTTCGGCTCCATCGTTGTGATCGCCGCGTTCCTGGTGATTGGTCTGACCGCGGACCAACTCGTCCAGCCCTTCGTGAATTCGAAGGTCCAGACCGTGCTCTCTTCGGCGGGGCCGTGGCCGGTAACGGTGCGGGTGGCGCTCATTCTGGTGGGGGTGTTCGTCGCCGCGCAGTTTTACGCGGTGGCGCGCATCGGCTCCGCGCCC
>JACOUJ010000259.1 GCA_016177865.1 Candidatus Rokuibacteriota bacterium | reverse complement strand
GTTCTTCTTGAAAAAGGGACAACGCCCCGACCTGATCAAGCTGAATATGGTGGTGGAGGGAGCCGGAACGGTTTGGTTGAAGGAGATCGAATTGCTCCAAACCCCTCTCAAATGATCTCTCCGTGATAACTTCACAGTCGGCGGATTCACGGGCGTTTCGGGAGTTCGAGCACGCCGGGTGGCAGAGTGTCGTTATCCAGGCGCTGAACGCCATCCGCGCGGCCATGAGGAATGCCGCCCGTGCCTATGAAAAAGATGGTGTGATCGAACTCCCCATGCCCGCAGTCCTGGCATTCGCCACAAAACCGACGTGATCCACGGGAGCCTCCGATGCCCGGCGTGACGATCAAGGGCCTGACGAAGCGATTCGGGGAGATCGCGGCGGTTGAAGGGCTCCACTTCCAGGTCAAGCCGGGGGAGCTGGTCTCACTGCTCGGGCCGTCGGGGTGCGGGAAGACAACGACCCTCCGCCTCGTGGCGGGCTTCCTCAGGCCTGAAGCTGGAGAGATCTGGGTAGGGGACCGCTGTCTCTCCTCGCCGACCACGGTCGTCCCGCCGGAGCGGCGACGGATGGCGATGATCTTCCAGAGCTACGCCCTCTGGCCGCACATGACGGTGGCGGGAAACGTTGCGTACGGTCTCCGCTTCAAGAAGGGGCTCCCCAAGGCCGACCGTGAGCGGCGGGTCAGGGAGATTCTCAAGGTGGTTCAGCTCGAGGGCTTCGAAGCCCGCTACCCGGGGGAACTCTCCGGCGGACAGCAGCAGCGGGTGGCGGTCGCCAGGGCGCTCGTGGTGGAGCCAGAGATTCTCCTCCTTGATGAGCCGCTGAGCAATCTCGACGCGAGCCTCCGGGAAGAGATGCGCTTCGAGATCCGGCGGCTCCACGAGGCGTTCGGGATCACCACCCTCTACGTGACTCACGACCAGGCGGAGGCGATGGTCATCTCGGACCGAATCGCGGTCCTCCACAGGGGGCGAGTGGTCCAGGTGGGGCCGGCTGCGGAGCTGTTCGAGCAGCCCAAGACACGCTTTGTCGCCGAGTTCATTGGCAAGACGAATCTGGTGGATGGCGTGGCGGCGGGATCGGACATCGTCACGCGAGGCAGCCTCCGCCTCCGAGTGGCCTCGGCCGACCTGACGCCCGGAGCCATGGTGACCGTCTCCATTCGTCCCCACGAGATCGACGTTGTCACGGATCATCCGGGCCGAGTCCTCTCAGGAGGGGAAAATCTCTTGAGGGGAATCATCCACCGGGTCCACTATCTGGGGGACGGGATCGACTGCCAGGTTCCCCTCGTGGGGAATGATGTTATCCTGCGTGTGACAGCCCCGCCGTCGCTACGCGTACGCTCGGGGGAGCCGGTGATCCTGGCCGTGGCGCCGGCCGCGTGTGTTCCTTTGACCGAAGGAGGAGAGTGAATGGGGGCAGTCCTGTGCGGGCTGGTGATCATTCTGCTCGTCGTCCCGGCGGCGGCCGAGGTCGTCGTCCCCCATGGATTTACGGTTCAGACCTACGTGAGCGGGCAAGGGGCCGACCCCAGGCGAGACTTCGATACCCCAGGCTTCCCGACCTTCATTACTCTAGCGATGGATCACGTCGGCACCCTCTATCTGGCCAGGAGCAGGCTCCGATTTCGAGAGAGCCAGGGCGAGGAGCTGGCGCCCATCTACCGGTTCCCGGTGGGGGGCGCGAGAATGACACCGGAGAACGAGCCGCACTACCTGTACGGACCGCCGCTTCGGAGCCCCCGTGTGGCCGCGGGCAGCGCCCAGGGAGAGGTGTTTGTCAGCACCTACGACCGTGACCGGAAGATCGGGGCGCTGTACCGGCTGAAGGACGGGCGCGCATCCCTCTTCGCCGGCGGCACTCCACCACCGGCGAGTCCCCCGCTCCTCAGACAGCCGGAAGGAGTCGCTGTTGACCCCTCAGGGAATGTCTACGTCGTGGATGGCGAGCAAGGGACCGTCGTGAAGCTCGACCCAACCGGCAAGGTTCTCGACCCGCGCCATGTAAGTGGTGTCGGGCGGGGGCGGATGCTGACCTTTGACCCGAAAGGCCGCCTTTGGATCGGAAGCGACGGTCCTCAGGAGGCCTCCTTCCAGGACGCCTCAGGACAGATCTGGAGGGCCACCGCGGAGGGCACCCTCACCCTGATCCATCACGGTCCGCTCCCCTCCGGGATGAGTCTCAGCCCTGGCGGGTTCCTCTTTGTGGGTCAGCGCCGGGCCGGGAAGATTTTTACCCTGACCCCTGAGGGGGCGCGGGTCGAATTCACAGACCTCGCAGAGAACACCATCCTTCGGACCCTGACCTTCGCGCCCGTCACCCCCGAGACGCGGCGGGCCGGGATCGCGGGAGACCTCTTCCTCGCGACGTCTCCGCGAAGTAACTTCGCTGCCGTTGAGGTGGTCCGGGTCACCGGGCCTTTTGACGAGTTTATTCAGAGGCAGAGCCGTTGAAATGTAAGAACATCTCCGGTAGGATGACACTGGAGTAACTGATCCCAAGGAGGCATCATGGCCGAGTTCCTCTCCCCCTACCAAGAGTGGCAAAAGGAAGAAGGGATCCCCGTCGTCAAGGGGTTTCATATTCAGGATCTGAAGACCGTCCCGGTTCACCCCTGGCCTCGGAAGGGCGCCAAGGGGGTCTTCATCAACATGGACGGGACCGGCGATTCGAACGACAGCTACATCTGCGAAATCCCTCCGGGTGGCTCCCTCACACCCCAGAAGCATCTCTACGAGGAGGTCATCTACGTGGTCTCGGGGCGGGGGGCGACAACCGTGTGGCACGACGGCGGAGCCAGGCAGACCGTCGAGTGGCAGGCGGGAAGTCTCTTCGCCATCCCGCTGAACGCCTGGCACCAGCACTTCAATGGCTCCGGAAACGCGCCGGCGCGCTACTACGGCGTCACCACGGCCCCGCTGGTCATGAACCTCTTCCATAATCGCGACTTCATCTTCAATAACCCCTACGTCTTCACGGATCGCTTCGCGGGCCAGGGTGAGTACTTCAGCGGAAAGGGAAAGTTCCTCGAGACCCGAGTCTGGGAGTCGAACTTCATCCCCGACGTGAAGAGTTTCGAGCTTCAGCCGTGGAAGGAGCGGGGGGCGGGGGGGGTCAACGTCAATTTCGAGCTGGCCGAGAACACGCTGATCGCCCACATCTCCCAGTTCCCCGTGGGGACCTACAAGAAGGCCCACCGGCACGGCCCCGGGGCCCATGTGATCATCCTCTCCGGAACGGGTTACTCCCTCCTCTGGCCCGACCGGGGCAAGCGCACCCGCGTGGACTGGCAGGAAGGCAGCGTGTTCGTCCCGCCCGACTGGTGGTGGCACCAGCACTTTAACGCCGGCGCCGAGCCGGCCCGCTACCTGGCCATCCGCTGGGGGAGCACCAAGTACAAGATTGACGAAAAGTGGGACCGCCTCGCTCGGGACCGGCGAGAGGGCGGCGCTCAGATCGAGTACGACGACGAGGACCCGGAGATCCGGGGGATCTTCGAGGAACAATTGGCTAAGGTGGGGGCAAAGAGCCGCACCCGATGAATCCGATCCCATCTGGGACCAGGAGCGCATCGAGCTTCGGAGCGTGGGGATCGACATCGGCTCCTCCACCTCTCACCTCACCTTCTCCCGATTGACCCTCCGGCGGCTGGGGTTCGCGCTCTCCAGTCGCTTTGCCGTCGTCAGGCGAGAAGTCGTCCACCAGTCGCCGATCCTCCTCACCCCGTACCGGGATCCGGTCACCATTGATACCGAGCGACTCGGTGCGTTCATTCACGACGCCTACGTCGCGGCAGGCGTCCGCCCCGAGGCTATTGATACGGGCGCAGTCGTCGTGACAGGAGAGGCCGCTAAGAAAGAGAATGCCGAGGTCATCTCGTCTCTCTTTGCCCGAGAGTCGGGAAAGTTTGTCTGCGCCGTGGCCGGGCCCGTCTTGGAGGCGATCATGGCCGCCCATGGCGCCGGGGCCGTGGAGCGCTCCCGTGAAGAGGGGCCGGTCCTCAACGTGGACATCGGCGGAGGGACGACCAAATTCGCACTCTGCCGCGACGGGGAAGTGGTCGATACCGCGGTCGTCAACATCGGAGGCCGCCTCGTAGCCCACGACGTCAGAGGGAACATTACGCGGCTCGAAGAGCCCGCGCAGTGGATTGCCGAGTCAACGGGACTGCCCCTCGAAGTGGGGATCACGCTCACCGATGACGGGAGGAGGGCGCTGGTGGAAGGCATGGTAGAAAGTTTCTTTGAGCTTCTCGACCGAAGGCCCCTCTCTCCTCTCACCCGGCGCCTCATGCACACTCCCCCTCTCAGCAACACGGGTCCCATCCGAGCGGTGTCGTTCTCGGGCGGGGTCTCGGAGTATCTCTACGGAGATGAGACGCGGGAGTTTGGTGACCTCGGAAAGGCCCTGGCTGAGGCGATCCGGCGGCGGCTCGAGGGACACCCGCTGGGAGCCCTCCTGGTCCGCCCGACGGAAGGGCTCCGGGCCACGGTGATCGGGGCTGCGCAGTACACCGTCCAGGTGAGCGGGAATACGATCTTCTGCTCTCGACCCGGCCTCCTCCCCGCCCGGAATCTGCCGGTGGTGGCCCCGCGCCTCGCGCTCCCTCTCACCCCCGAGCGAGTTGCGACTGCCGTTCGCCAAGCGCTGGATCACCACGAGCTGGCCGACGGCCCGCTGGCCTTCGCGATCCGCTGGCCGTTTGGACCCGACCATGCGAGCCTGGCCGCCTTCGGCCAGGGCCTCTTGGCGGCCCTGGACCAGCGCCCGCCGCATCCGGTCGCGGTCGTGTTCGACACGGACATCGCTCGCCTGGTCGGCCAGCTCCTCGCCGAGGAGCTGGGCACGAAGCGTGACATCATCGCTCTCGACGGCCTCGAGCTCGCCCCCTTCGACTATATCGACCTCGGCGAGTTGCTCCGGCCCGCGGGGGTCGTCCCGGTCGTTATCAAGTCTCTGGTCTTCCGCCCCTCACCCCGAGATGGCGCATCGAAGCTTGGGACCAAAGGAAGCACACCTTGAAAAACGAAGTCATCCTATTGACGGGATGCGCTGGCTTCATCGGCGCCAAGGTCACGGAGCTCCTCCTGGCCGATGGTCATACCGTGATCGGCATCGACAACCTCAACGACGCCT
>JACOUJ010000258.1 GCA_016177865.1 Candidatus Rokuibacteriota bacterium | reverse complement strand
CTGCTCGGGCTGCGGAGCTTCATCAAGGAGAAGCTCCACAAGCCCAGCCTCTGGTCGCGGCTCCGCGCTCGCCTGACCGGCTCACCGTAGGCCGCGTCATTCGTTTCTGACCTCGAGCCATCGCGGGCCCCTCTCCAAGACAGCCTTCACAACGCCTGAATCCTTTCATCCCGCCTTGCATCGTAATTTGTGAGATTACTCACAAGGAGGCCAGAAAACGATGACGATCAACTGGAAGCGCGCGATCCTGGCTGGCCTGGCCGGGACCATCATCTTCGACGGGCTCGGTCTGCTGCTGACAGGACGGTGGTGGGATATTCCGAACCTGCTGAGCATGAAGCTCGGCACGGGCTTTCTCGGCGGAGTCCTGACTCATTATGCCAACGGCACCCTTCTGGCGATCATCTACGCCGGCCTGGCTCCATCCCTCTGGGGACCTGGCTGGGCGAGGGCGCTGACCTATATTACGGTCCAGACCGTCTTCGGCGTTTGGCTCTTCATGATGCCCCTGCTCGGCATGGGGGTTGCTGGATTGAAAGTGAGTATTCTAGTCCCTATCATCAGTTTGGTTCGCCACTGGGGCTACGGCATGGCGCTGGCGTGGCTGGATCCGCTCCCGCAACATGTTCGATCCACCCAGACTACCTGCTGCGTGCCCGAAGGAATCAAGGCGTAGGGTTTCTACACCCAACAAGGACGACGCCCGGCCCACGCTGCTACCCGCACCTCGGGTCGGGTTCATCTCCGCGGGCTAAATCAAGGAGTCGCCATGCTCAGATGTCGTGATATCGGCAATCTATTGCACGACTATGCCGAAGGGTTGCTCGAGCCGGGCGTCAGCCGGCAGCTCGAGGAGCATCTGGCGGATTGCCCCGGGTGTCTGGCTTTCGTCAGGACGTACAGACACACGATCGCCCTCTCCGGCAACCTCCGGTGCGAGGAGATCCCGCCGGAGCTCCAGCAGAAGCTGCGGGTCTTCCTCAAAGAGAAGCTCGGCAAACCTCGCCTCTAGGCGCGGCTCCGCGCTCGCCTGACCGGTTGCCGGTAGGTCTCCGCCCTTCGCGTGTCCTTGCGATTGATCAAAGACCTGAATCCCTCTGCCCCCCTGTGCATCTGAACTCATGAGGCCTAGGGGCTACGGTCTCTAGGAACCAAAAAGCAGGAAAGGAGGTGAAGATCGATGAAGCGATATCTTCTGATGTTCGCCATGCTTTCGCTCCTGGCTTTGCCCGCCGGGGCTCGCGCGGAGGTGGCCGATGACGTGCATATCACCAAGGAACGGATCCAACCGACGCACCCCATTGCGATGGCATCCAACCCCTGTGCGGCGACATCCAAGATGGAGACCACCGGCTCGTCCCACGAGGACCGTTCTTGGTGGGACGACCCATTTCATTGGGTGGGGCAGTAGGGAGGGCTCTAGGGACAGACGGCCATCCGCCGTCCTGTCGATGTCACTGAGGAGGTCTGGGGGGCTTGCCTAGACCTCCCTCAGTGACCCTTCAAACTGGTAGATATCCAGCCCAACAGGGAGGAGAGCACAATGAAGCAGATGATCATGGCAGGAATAACAGCAGTGGCACTGATGGTGATGCCTCAGCTGCTACCGTCGACGTCAGGCGAGGCGGCGGTGGCCCCCATGCTGAAGTGAGTGGCGAAGATCCAGCCTACTGGGGTGAATGACGCTCATACCGGTTATGGAGACGCGCGCCCTCTAAGGAGCGTGCGCCGCCTTGGCCTCGGTTCTTCGCGCTTGTTCCCGAAACTCATCGCGATACGCAGGGGGGACATAGATCGATGGCAGAGAATATTACCAATATGGCTCTAACTGATGGGACGTTTGAGCGCGCCGTGCTCGAAAGCTCCGAGCCCGTGCTCGTAGATTTCTGGGCCCCCTGGTGCGGCCCGTGTCGGATGACCGCCCCGGTGATCGACGAGTTAGCCACAGAGTTTGCTGGCCACGCTAAGGTCGGCAAGGTGAACGTGGATGACCATCCGCGCCTCGCCGCGCAGTATGGCATCCGGGCCATCCCGACTCTGCTCTTTTTCAAGGATGGGCGGGTCGTGGATCGGTTGGTGGGTGTGGTGCCCAAGCGGGTGCTCGCTGACAAGCTTCACGAGCTGATGCAGCTAGTTGAAGGAGCATGAGGTGACGAGAGAGGGCACGTTCATCCTCGATAGTGGCGACAGATTTCCCACGTTCTCTTTCAATACCGTCAATCACGGTCAGCTCGCGCTCCCCGACGCGTTCGGCGAGGGGTGGGGCGTCTTTTTGATCTACCGCGGTCACTGATGACCGTACTGTAAGCAGCAGTTGGCTGCGTTTGAGAACGCGCAAGGCAAGCTCCGGGAGGAGGGGATCACGGTGATTGCGGCCTCGGTGGACCCCCCGGAGAAGGCCCGGGAGACGGTCCAGGAGTTCAACCTGACGTTCCCGGTGGGCTACGGCCTCCCTCTCAGGGAGGCCGCGCTGACGTTCGGCGCCTTTTATGACGACCAGCGCCAGATCCTCCACGCCACCGGTTTCGTCCTGAAGCCCGACCGGACCATCGCCGTGGCCCAGTACAGCTCCGGCCCAATCGGTCGCCTCGTCTGGCAAGACATCCTGGGCTTGGTGCAATTCTACAAGCGGCAGGCCGCCCAGAAGTCCACATCCTAGCTGGCTGGCGTCATGTGCCGTTGCCGGCCCTCCACCCCTCGCTGCTCCGGTCGCGCGTCGAAGATCCTGAATCCTCGCGTTCCAATTTGCATCTGAACGGGTAAGGACAGCAAGTAACGACAAATCTCAAGAGGAGGAGACAACGATGAAACGAATGATCAAGGCAGGAGTAACCGTGGTGGCGGTGGCAGTGGGGTTTCAGATCATGACCCCGATCCTTGGTGGGCAGGCGGTGGCCTCCGCCGAAGTGAACGATGAGGCTAGCCGTCAGATCGTTGCTTCGGTGAACATCGATCAACCCCTCCGGTCCTCCACTCGAGTCACCAGCATATCGGCGACGACCGAACGCAATGACGATACGGGTTTTCCATCTTTCAACGGTCCATCCTACCGGGGTGAGTAGCGCCTGACAGGGG
>JACOUJ010000257.1 GCA_016177865.1 Candidatus Rokuibacteriota bacterium | reverse complement strand
GCGGCGCGTGCACGGGGCGCGTCGACGGCGCGCTCGTGCGGGGCTGCCTCATGCTCGCGGTCCAGGCCGACGGCTGCCGAGTCGAGACGATCGAGGGGGTGTCCGGCACCGGGGAGATCTTCGACCTCCAGCAGGCCTTCGCGGAGGAGAACGCGCTCCAGTGCGGGTTCTGCACGCCGGGGATGCTCCTCACCGTCCACGAGATCTTGAAGATGGATCCCGGCGCCAGCGAGGAAGAGATCCGCCAGATGCTCTCAGGGAACTACTGTCGCTGCACCGGCTATCACGCCATTGTCCAGGCGGCCCGGAAGGCGGGCGCCGCCCGCCCTTCAGGGAAAATTCCTTGACAGGATGTTCCTACAAGTATACCTTGTAACAAAGTTGAGTAACCAAGGAGGAAAGCTCCAAAGATGGCCGTCCCCTCGAAGCCTTCAATCAAAGTCGCAGATGAAACCTGGATTGCTACTGCCCTCTTGCATCAAGAGAATCCGTCCCAAGAGGACTTCTCAGTCCAGGAGATCGTAGACCGAGCGGCAAAGGAAGCTATCACCGGCGAACTGCGTCCCGGAATATACGTGCACGCACGTCAGCACTGCGTTGCCAATCGGCCTCCGGATCCGGGCCGGTATCGCATGTTGTTCGCGACCGGTAAAAGCACCCGTCGACTCTTTCGTCCTGGAGATCCCTATCATCCGGCCCGAGACGGTTCCAAAATGGTTCCTGAAAAAGAAGAAATCCCGGCAGAGTACCACCGCCTCGTGGACTGGTATCTCACCGAGTATGTGGGGAGACGAACGGACGTGGAAAAAACAGATCCAATTCTCCAACTTCGCGGTCTCGGCAAAGAGATCTGGGCTGGGGAACATCCCGATGAGTATGTCCACCGTCTGCGTCGGGGTTGGGAGTGAGCCGGGTCTTTTGGGATACGAATCTGTTTATCTACCTGATCGAGGACTACGGCCACCTCTCCGAACGGGCAGTGGCATTGCGCAAGCGGATGCTGAGTCGAAGCGATCAGCTCTATACGTCGGCGCTGACACTCGGCGAGGTGCTGGTGAAGCCCGCGGAAGCGGGAAGTGAGCACCTGAGACAGAAATACGAAGCCGCCATCGTTACCGGATCTATTGTGATCCCATTTAGCGTGGAGACGGCTCGAATCTACGCAAGTATTCGCCGGGACCGGGACATTCGGCCTCCCGATGCAATTCAGCTGGCCTGTGCGGCGCACGCTCGGGTGGACTTGTTCATTACCAATGACGAGCGGTTGAGTGAAAAGACCATACCGGGCATTCAGTTCGTCACGTCCCTTTCAACATCCTTCCTCTGATGTGTCCGCAGAAGGACCCACGAGATCTTGACGATGGATCCCGGTGCCGGCGAGGCCGCGACTCGATCGATTACGAGGATTATCACTGAGAGGAGTAGCGATGCGTATGCACAACCCCCCTCATCCGGGAGAGATCATCAAGGCTCTTTGCCTTGACGAGCCCGGCGTCCTGCAGGGCGAGCTTGACGAAGCTATAGGAGAGGGTCACCCCGTGATCCCGCCGGGCCAGGTGGTGGAAGTGGCGCACGTTGAAGCCGAGATACTTCTCGCGGTACAGCCGCAGGATCCGCTGGACCTCGGCCACGGGGGCTTTGAGGCGGGAGGGCCGGCGGTGGCGATGGTCGTAGAGGCCCAGGATCCCGTCGGCTTCATACCGGGCCCGCCAGCGGCGCAGGCTGCGCGGATGGATTCCCAGGATGTCGGCGGCTTGGAGCCAGCTGAGGGCTCCGCTCAATGCTCGCAGAATCACTTCTTGGACTTTCATGGTCCGCTCCACAGCGGTGGCCGGATAGAGCATGGTCACGCTCCTTTCTGACCATGGGTCTACCTCGGCTCGCTCGAAAAGCGGACATTTTACTTGCTCTCGGGAGCGGACAGATTATGTGCTCTCTACAGGGGCTCGTCTCCAGCTTGACGTCAAAGCATCTTGACGCTAGAGTGAACCCATGAGTATTCAGCCAAAGCGGGCCACCATATATTTTGCGGCTGAGATCCACAGGGCACTCCGTCACAAGGCCGCCGAGACCGAGCGTTCCGTTTCGGATCTCGTGAACGATGCGGTCCGTGCGAGTTTGGCGGAAGACGCAGAGGATCTTGCCGCTTTCGAAGAGCGGGCGGCGGAACCGAACCTCTCCTTCGAGCGCGTCGTTCGAGATCTCAGGCGGCGTGGCAAAATATAGCCTTGAGATCAAGCCGTCTGCCTCCCGCGAGATCGAGGACCTTCCGACCAAGAAAGAGCGTCGGCTGGTCGTAGATCGGATCCTGAAGCTCGCCGCCGGTCCTCGGCCTCCTGGATCCGAAAAGCTCTCGGGCGAAGACAAGTATCGAGTACGCCAAGGCCCCTACCGAATTGTGTACGAGGTCGACGACGCGAAGCTCACGGTCCGAGTCGTGAAGGTCGGTCATCGAAGAGAAGTCTATCGCCGATGAGCAGTCCAACACACCCTTGCACCTGTCGAGGCCAAGATCTAATCTCGCCCTGCCGCCGATCATAGACGGCCTGGCTATTCTGCAGTCAGGGCGAGTTCGGTGGGGAGGCGCACTATTTAGTACTAAACGGAGGGCCTTCTATGACGG
>JACOUJ010000256.1 GCA_016177865.1 Candidatus Rokuibacteriota bacterium | reverse complement strand
GGGACGGTCCCTCAGGCGGTCGTCCGCCGCGCGAAGGAACAGGTGGAAGCGGCCCATGGGAGGATCCTCGGCGTGGTCGTCAACCGGTTTGACGCGAGATCGGACGGCTACTCCCGCTACTACTACGATCGCTACTACGGGAAAGAGAAACCATCGTAGTGGGATACCCTCGTGGGTGAGTCCTGGAGGAATGTTGACCGACTGATCGAGGCAGGGACCATCGGGCTCCTGCTCTTCGCTCCCCTGCCGTTCGGCTCTGTATTCCCCTGGACCCAGGCCGTCATCGAGGGCGTCGTGGCCCTTCTCGTTGCCCTGTGCGTGGCCCGGATACTTTCCAGCGGAGAGTTGAGGATCAGGCGAACCCCGCTCCTCTGGCCGGGGATCGCCATGGCAGCGGTGCTCGCCACTCAACTCCTGCTCCCCGTGGGTGGGTCCATCAATCCCCACGCCACGTGGTCAAGCTTGCGCCTCTATTTGGCGTACCTCGGCTTGGCGTGCGTGCTCACCTTTCACTTCGTCACAAAGGCTCGGATCGTCCGTCTCCTCTCGATCCTCATCGGCTGGGGGGTCTTCCTGGCGGTCTTGGGCTTGGCCAATCAGATGCTCGGTCGGGCCATGATCCTCTGGTTTCCGAAGCACGCCTACCTGGATCGCCTTACCAGCACCTTCGTGAACCCAAATCACCAGGCCCTCTATTTCTCCGTCCTCTTCTTTCTCACTCTCGGGCTCTTGCTGCGTCCCCAGAGGCGATCCCGCGCCAGATCCGGCTCCCCCGGCGCTCGAAGGCGGTGGGAGCTGGGCAGCCTTCCCGGGATGATGCTCTTGGTCGGCGCGATGGCCCTGATCGGGGGGGCCCTGGTCTTGACGATGTCACGGGGTGGACTCTTCGGCGCTCTGGTCGGACTGCTCGTGGTGTTCGCCTTGGGCCTTCACGGGCGGGTGGGGAATTGGACCCTCCTCGCCCTCGCCGGGGTTCTCGCCGTTGTCATCCTCTATGCAAGCTGGTTTGGCTTCGAGCCCGTGGTCGAGCGGTTTTCCGCTCTCACCAAAGAACCATTCGGAGACCTTCGCTGGGCGGTCTGGGAGGGGACTCTGCGGGTGGCGGGAGAAGCCCCCCTCCTAGGAATCGGACTCGGCGCGTTTCAGGACGCCTTTACCCTTTACCGACCTCAAGTCGTTCCGTTGGGAAAAGTGGTGGACTACGCCCATAACGACTACCTCCAACTCTTGGCTGAAGTGGGAGTCGTAGGCTTTCTCGTGATGGCCTGGGCGTTCATTGGGCTTCTGATCTTCGTCCTCCGCCGCTGGGCCGCCCGACACGATCCCTTCGTCCGGGGGTTCACCATGGGGGGCCTCGGAGCCCTGGCAGCCGTCGCAGCCTCAAGCGCCACGGACTTCGGTCTCCACATGCCGGCAAACGCATTACTCCTGGTCGTGCTCGGGTCTCTGCTCCCCGTCGTCGTGGCCTTGAGACCCCATCCAACCGGGGATCGGGTGGATCTTAGGGAATGGAGCTGGGATGTAACACCCCGGGTGAAGATCGTGGGAGCGGTGTCTGTGGTCGTGGGGCTCCTCTTTGTGGGATTGGTCATCGCCCCCCCGGCGGTCGCGGACTGGTACTTCCAGCGGGCTCAAATTGCCGCCGGCCAGATCGCTCGCTCCGAAGGGGGGGTCACCATAGGAGACCTCGCGAGGTCACATCGGGAGCTGGAATGGGCAGCCCGCCTCGATCCCTGGAACCCCGCGGTTCAGAACGTCCTGGCCGGAGTTGCGGAGGAGCTGGCATCGCGGGCCTGGAACTTTGGCGTCGGCCCGGATGGCCAGCGGCTCCCCGCCTCCCATGATGAACGGTTTCGGGCGGGTCAGCGCTTCTTCGCGGACGCATACCAGGCCTATCAACAGAGCATCCGGCTGAACCCCAGGGCGGGTCAGATCCATGACCGACTGGGGTGGCTCCTTGGCAGCCTCGAATCGGTCCGTCAAACCGTCCGGGGCTCTTCGAACTCCCCAAGCGCGCTGGATGCCCGCCTCCTACCCCTGCTCGCTTCGGAAGAAAACCTCTACCCCCACGCCCTCGCCCACTTGAGAGAGGGAGTCTCGTGGGATCCGCAGAACGCCTATCGCCATCAGAGCCTGGCACTCTTCGCCCTCTCGCACCTCAGGAAGGACGCGATCGGTCGAGAGATCGCGGCCGAAGGGTTCCGCCGGGCCTTAAGTCTGGAGCCGGCCCTTCTGTGGGATGTCCTGGAACACCTGTCTTCAGCAGGCGCCGATCAGGCACTCCTCGAAGCCTCCGTCCCGAAGCGGTACGATCTTTGGCTTAACCTGGCGCGTTACCTGGACCGGCAGGGCCGACGGGGCACCGCGAGCGCGGCGTTCGAGGAGGCCCTGACCCTGGCCTCAGATCCGATGGCCCAGGCGGAGGTCCGACTGGCTTACACTGGCGCCCTCCTCCGTGGCGGCAATGTCCCGGGGGCCATCGCCCAGGCGCGCCACGCCCTCGTGCTTGCGCCGAAGAATCCGGAAGTCTTTGCCACCCTCTCGACGGTCTATGAGGCCATGGGGAAGTATGACGACGCCGAGATCGCCCTCTCTTCTGCCGTCACGCTTGCGGGAGGCGGTGACCCGAGACAGGCAAACGACTATCGGGGCCGCCTTGCCTCTTATGCAAGCCGCCGGGGACAGGGGGAGCGGGCCCTTCTCCTGCGGCGTGAGATCCTTCAGGGCAGTCCTAACGACCCCTGGGCTCACTTGGAAGTGGCCCGACTCCTGGAGCAGCGCCGGGAATGGAACCGGGCATTTCAGGCATACCGAGCCGCGGAGGGGCTTGGTCCCCAGGACTGGAGCCTCCAACGGAATATTGCCCGGGCCTATGCCCGCAACGCCCTTTTGCGGGAAGCGATCACGGCCTACGAAGCGGCGGTCCGGCTCCGGCCGACCGAGGGTGACCTCCGTATGGAGGTGGCAGAGCT
>JACOUJ010000064.1 GCA_016177865.1 Candidatus Rokuibacteriota bacterium | reverse complement strand
CTCGAGCCGGGACGAGTCCTCCGTCACACCCTGGAGGACGGCGACCTTCATTCCATGATCCTCTGGGGACCGCCGGGCTCCGGCAAGACCACGCTCGCCCAACTCCTCGCCGCCCAGGCCCAGGCCCATGTGATCGCCTTCTCGGCTGTCCTCGCCGGGGTCAAGGAGATCCGCAAGGTGATCGAGGAGGCCGAGGAGCAGCTCAAGCTCTATCAGCGGCGGACCGTGCTCTTCGTCGACGAGATCCATCGCTTCAACAGGGCCCAGCAGGACGCCTTTCTCCCCCACGTGGAGCGCGGAACGATCCTCCTGATCGGCGCCACGACGGAGAATCCGTCCTTCGAAGTGATCTCCGCCCTTCTCTCCCGCTGCCGGGTCTATGTCTTGCATCGCCTCACGGAGGCCGAGATCATCACGATCCTGGAGCGGGCCCGTGCGGATCGCGAGCGAGGTCTCGGCGCGTTTCACGCCGAGGTGGAGTCGGAGGCCTTCGCCCTTCTCGCGCGGATGGCCGACGGGGACGCCCGCGCCGCGTTGAACAGTCTCGAGGTGGCGGTGATGCTGGCCAAGCCGGCGAACGGGGTCCGCGGCGTGACCGCCTCTCTCGTTCAGGAAGCGCTCCAGCGGAAGGCCCTCCTCTACGACAAATCAGGGGAGGAGCACTATAATCTGATCTCGGCCCTCCACAAGTCGCTTCGCGATTCGGACCCGGACGGCTCACTCTACTGGCTCGCCCGGATGCTTGCGGCCGGCGAAGATCCCCTCTACATCGCCCGCCGCCTGGTCCGCTTCGCCTCGGAAGACGTGGGAAACGCCGATCCTCAGGCGCTCAGCGTCACGCTCGCGGCGAAGGACGCGTACCACTTTCTCGGGAGCCCCGAGGGAGAGCTGGCGCTGGCCCAGGCCGCGCTCTACCTTGCCTGCGCGCCCAAGTCCAACGCGATATACACCGCCTTCGCCGAGGCCCAGCGGGACGTCCAGGAGCGCCCGGCCGAGCCGGTGCCGCTCCAGATCCGGAATGCTCCCACGCCGCTCTTGAGCGAGCTGGGGTACGGGAAGGACTATCAGTACGCCCACAATTATCCCGGCGCCCTGGTCCCCCAGGAGCATCTCCCGGAGACCCTCAAGGGACGGACGTACTATCACCCATCCGATCGCGGATTTGAGGCGGAGATTCAGGCGCGCCTCGAGCGCTGGCGACGCTGGCAGGCCGAGCACCGAGGAACATCGTGAGGCGTTTCCCCGATGCTGGCTGGCTCCTCAGCCTGTGCCTGGCCGAGGGGCTGACCATGCTCGTCTTTCTCAACTACTCCGCCCTGCTCCCGCTCTTTGAAGCCGAGTGGCAACTCTCCCACACCGAGGCCGGCCTCATCTTCTCGGCGTATCAGGTCGGCTATATCGCAGCGGTCGCCGTCCTCTCGAGTCTCACAGACTGGGTAGAGCCGCGGAGGATCTATCTCCTCTCGGCGCTCTGGGCCGCACTCACAAACCTTGCCTTCGCGGCCCTTGCCGGCGGCTTTGTCTCTGCCCTCGTGCTCCGGGCCCTGGCCGGGATGGGTCTTGCCGGAACCTACATGCCGGGGATGCGACTCGTGGCCGAGCGCTTCCCGCCGGCCCGTCGGGGCTTCGCCCTGGGGTGTTATATCGCGACCTTTACCCTGGGATCGTCGGCTTCGCTGCTCCTCACAGGCTCCGTCAACGCGGCGTGGGGGTGGCGCAGCGCGTTTGTCCTGACCGCGATCGGACCGCTTCTCGGCGGGGGTCTGGCGCTCCTTCTGCTGGCACCGAGTCACTCAGCGGTGGGAAGCCGTCAGTCCGCGCCCGCGGCCCGCGTCTGGCGTAACCGTTCTGTCCTGCGTCTCATCGTCGCCTACGCGGCTCACAACTGGGAGCTCTTCGGGATGCGGGGATGGATCGCGGCATTCCTCGCCGCGAGTCTGGTCGCCACGGGGGCCACCCTTGATGGCGCGACCCAGCGCGCCGCCGCCGTTGCCTCTGGGATCCTCGCCGTCGGGGCCGTCTCTAATCCCCTTGCCGGTCTTGTCTCGGATCGCTGGGGGCGCGCCCGCCTCATCTCGACGGTCATGCTCGTCTCCGGGGCGTGCTCGCTTCTCATTGGGTGGGGGCTTCACTGGCCATTCGCGTTGCTCACGACTGTCGCGTTGCTCTACGGGTTTGTCGTCACCGGCGAGTCGGCCGTGGTCTCCACGAGCATTACGGAACGAGCTGAGCCCGCACTCCTCGGCCGGACGATGGCGCTTCAAGCCACGATCGGCTTCACGACCGCCGCCGTCGCGCCCGCCGCGTTTGGATTGATCCTCGATCTCACTCAGACCTGGGGGTGGGCCTTTACGCTCTTGGGCGCTGGGGTTCTCGTCGGCCCGATGGCGATCGGGTTCCGGGACCTTCCCGTGAAGGGGGCCTGACTCGACAATGACCCGACTTCGCGTCGGCATCATCTTCGGCGGGCGATCGGGGGAGCACGAGGTCTCCCTGGCCTCGGCGGCCTCCGTCCTCCAGGCCCTGGATCGGCAGCGCTACGAGCCTATCCCTTTGGGGATTACCAAGGAGGGGGAATGGATCACGGGCGGAGATCCTCTCCGCGCCCTGGCCGACGCGGCCGGAGTCACGCTCGCCCTTCCCCCGCCCTCAAGTGCTGAGGCCCTGGTGAAGAGCGAGGCGCGGGGCGGGTTGCCGGTGGGACTCACCCGGAAGCTCGATGTTGTGTTCCCCCTCGTTCATGGGCCCTTCGGCGAGGACGGAACCCTCCAGGGGCTTCTCGAGCTGGCGGACCTCCCGTATGTGGGGCCCGGAGTCCTCTCCTCGGCCGTCGGGATGGACAAGGCGGCCATGAAGCTCATCTTCCAAGCTCACGGCCTGCCCGTCATCGAGCATCTTGTCATCCTTCGAACGTCGGAATCAGCACAGTGATGCAGGCCTCTGAGTTGCGGCTGGCGCTGGCCGAGGCGGCACGTTACGACCGTAAGCTTCTTGTGGAAAGAGCCGCGATCTGCCGGGAGATTGAAGTGGCGGTCCTCGGGAACGACGAGCCCGAAGCTTCCGTCCCCGGCGAGGTGATCCCGGGCAAGGAGTGGTACGACTACGAGGCGAAATACACCCCCGGCCTCACCAAGGTTGTGATTCCCGCCCCGCTCTCGGAAGAGCTGACCCGGGAGTTCCAGCGCCTGGCGGTCGCGGCCTTTCGCGCGATTGACGGAGCCGGGATGGCGCGCGTGGATTTCTTCCTCGAGGGGGATCGGATCCTCGTGAATGAGATCAACACGATCCCCGGCTTCACCGAGACCTCGGCTTATCCCCGCCTCTGGGAAGCCTCGGGCCTCCCCTACCCTGCCCTCATCGACCGCCTGATCCAGCTTGCGCTGGAGCGCCATGCCGACCGGCGGCGTTGAGGCGTTCGATCTAACCATTATGATGGAAGGAGCAGAGATGATTCGACGAAACAGTAAGTTGTTCTGGTCGGTGGCCCCTCTCGCCCTCCTCGCGATCTTGCCGGCGCCGCGAAGCGCTTCCGCGGCAGACAAGCTCGTCGGGATCCACGCGGCGCGGGTCATGTCCCAGTCGCTGCCATGGATCGCGCGAGAGGCCGGGCTCTTCCCGAAGTACGGCCTCGACTTCGAGCTGAAATACATCGCCTCCTCCTCGATGGTGACGGCGGCGATGCTGAGCGGCGAGGCCGAGGTGGGACTGGTCGGGAGCGTGGGGATCATCCAGGTCGTGGTCAAGGGCGCCACCGACCTGGTCTTCATCGGTGGCGTGAAGAACGTGCTGACCCACAGCATCCTGGCGAAGCCGGAGATCAAGTGGCCCGAGGACCTCAAGGGAAAGAAGGTCGGGATCACGCGGCGCGGGAGCAACACCCACTACTTCGCCGTCCAGGCGGCCCGCAAGCTCGGCCTCGATCCGGGGCGCGATTTCACCTTCATCCAGACCGGCGGGGAGCCGGAGATGTTCACGGCCCTGGTCAGCGGCGCCATCGACGCCGCCGCGATGACCGCTCCGATGGATGCCCGCGCCATCTCTCAGGGGTTTCACTATCTCGTCTATGGACCGGACCTTCGCATCCCCTATCTCGCCACGGCCTTCGTCACCCGCCGGTCAGTGATCGCGAGCCGGCCCCAGGTGGTCGCACAGTTCATGCGGACGATGGCGGAGGCCGCGAAGCTCATCCACACGGATCGGGAGCTGACCTACCGGGTCCTCGCCAAGGAGCTGCGCCTCGACGATCGGAAGGTCCTGGAGGCGGCTTACAACTCGGAGATCAAGGCGCTGGAGCAGAGGTTCGAGATCAAGCGGGAAGGGCTCGAGGCGGTCCTGGAGGAGGTCGCCCAGACGGATCCGAAGGCGAAGTCCGTGAAGCCTCAGGATCTCGTCGACCGGCGCTTCGTCGACGAGATGGAGAAGAGCGGGTTTTTCGACCGGCTCTGGGCCAAATAGAATGCTGAAGCGCCGCAAGGAAACCTAAGTCGCCGCGCTTCCGCTATTGCGGGAAGGTTTTCCCCGGTGCTATGCTGCCCCCGTCCCAGATTATGCTGGTCAACATACTCACTGGTTATCCGGACGACAGCTACGCGAAGCACGAACGACGAGGTGATGAGCGACCCTGAAGCATGACTCGTGTGAATGTATCTATTCGACCATTTCAAAATCAGGACGAATCTGCCGTCGTCGGCGTGTGGCACCGTTCCGGGAAAGCCGCCTATGCGTTCCTTCCTTTGTCGCAAACACTCACGCTCGACCATGCCGGCAAGATCTTTCAGGAAGTCATTCGTATTCAATGCAATATTTGGGTGGGCACACTCGACGACCAGGTCGTCGCCTATCTCGCGATGAAGGGTTCTTATATCGATAGAATGTATGTTGATCCCAGCGAATGGCGCAAAGGTTGGGGAACGCGTTTGATCGTGTTCGCCAAGAGCCTTTTCCCGGATGGATTGGAACTTCACACACACCAGGAGAACCATGCTGCACGCAGGTTTTACGAGAAGCACGGTTTCAACGCGGTGAAATTCGGTACGAGCCCCCCACCGGAATCTGCGCCTGATGTCGAATACCACTGGAGGCCGGATAACAAGGCGTTGCAGACCGACCGCGCTTCGCAGCTATCACTGCGCTCCAGCGCGGCGGCTGAACGCCAGGCCGTTCTTCCGGCGCCGCCTCGCATGCGCTCAGCAGCGCCGGAAGAACGCGCGGATCTGCTGCGCGGCCCGGCGGGACGCCCATGGCCTCCCACCCGGCCGCGCAGCAGATCCGCGCGTTAGGCCCG
>JACOUJ010000255.1 GCA_016177865.1 Candidatus Rokuibacteriota bacterium | reverse complement strand
AGTCTGGTCCCCGTGCGGGAGGAAGCCGAGGAAGCCCAGCCGACGTTGCTCGAAGAATAAAGGCTCTCCCGAATCTCGTGTGGGTGGGTCTCTCTCAGTCGTAGTCCGGGATGCGGGGCAGCTGCTTCATGGCCTCCTCGATAATCGAGACGGCGACATAGTCTTCGTACTTCGGCCGCTCCTCTGGCTTGATGTTGCCGACCTGCACCATTCGGTTGATGGTGTACTCCACCTTCGCCCGGGGCAGCCCGTCGTTCTGAGCCCAGACCTTCCCCTTCACCAGCTCGTCGTACGCCTGTTCGGCCACATCGCGCGGGAGCTTCGCGTACTTCATCGCGATCTCGACGGTTCGGGCCTTGTTGGCGTACATGAATCGGTTCGCCTTCACCCACCCCCGAACCAGCGCCTGGAACTTGGCCGGCTCGGCGGCGAGCTTCTTGTCCTGCGCCACGACGACGTTAAAGAGCTGGTTCGGCTCCAACTCCCAGAACTTCACCAGCGGGTGGAACGAGGGATCCTTCTGGCGCGCCAGCATCAGTTGGTCCACATGCAACACGGCGGTGTCGATCGCGCCGGCCAGCAGGGGCGGCACGTCCGCCGAGGCGATCGGAATGAACGTCACCTCCTCGGGCTTGACCCCCGCTTTTCGCAGCACCATCCGGTTCAGGACATCCGCGAACCCTCCCACCTCCTGCATCCCCAACTTCTTCCCCTTCAGATCTTGGAGCGTCTTGATGTTCGAGCGCACGGTCAGCGTCGAAGCGAACTTGGGGGCCGGGGCGAAGATCCCCTTGATCCCGGCCTTCTTCGCCACCGAGACCGCAAGCGACGCCCCGACGCCGGCGCCGGCATCGAGCCCGCCACTCACCACGTTGCGGATCACATAGACACCCCCTTCGAATGTGACGATTTCAACATCCAGGCCCTCCTCAGCGAAGAAGCCTTGCTCCTTGGCCACCCACGCCGGGATGTGGACCAGATTTGGGGGCGTCGTGGGCATGCCGAGGGTGAACTTGGTGGCGGCAGTTGCCCGACCCATCCAGCCGGGGCTTCCCCACAGGGCGGCAACACCGAGCGCGACGACCGTCAGCCGAAGGATGCCTCGCCTATTCATACCGCTCCTCCTGTCTTTCATCTCCCACGCCAAATGATCATGGCTCTTCCCTCACTCCACTTCGCGATTCATCCCGAAGTCCTCCGGCAACGGCGGACCCCAGCGGTAGAGCGCATCCTCTTCAGGATAGTCCTGGGGCTCCCACGCGCAGTCCTCGGGAATGTAATCGATGTCGTGGAAGTACTCCGCGTAGCTCCCCCACGGGTCCTTGATGTAGTAGAAGAAGTTCGAGCCGATGACGTGGCGGCCCGGCCCCCACGCGGGCTCCCAGCCCCGCTCCTTCATCTTCATAGCGCCCATCGCGATCTCGTCGATGTTCCCCACCTCGTAGGCCGCATGGTGAAACCCCGGCCCGCTGGAGGTGAGGAGCCCGAGATTGTGATGGTCGGTGCTGCACCGAAGGAACGCGATGATTGATCGGCTCCGGTCGGAGAGGCGCAGGCCCAGTATGCGTGTGTAGAAGTTGATCAGCCGATCGAGGTCCGGAGTGAACAGAAGGACGTGGCTCAGGCGGCGGGGACGAGGCTCCAAGTCGTCGGGATAGCCGCGCTCGGCCACCCGCGTGATGTGTCCGGGCGAGTTGAGCCTGA
The DNA here is from genome assembly GCA_016177865.1 of Candidatus Rokuibacteriota bacterium. Taxonomy (GTDB): domain Bacteria; phylum Methylomirabilota; class Methylomirabilia; order Rokubacteriales; family JACOUJ01; genus JACOUJ01. The sequence goes on along the minus strand of JACOUJ010000255.1, from coordinate 7,987 downwards.
GCGGTGGGTCGGGGGGCAGCGCGGGGAGCGTCTCCTGACGGATATTGATCGCGTGGCCGTCGGGATCGCGGATCCAGAAGCCGCCTTCAGGCGCGCCCTTCGGCGGGTCGATCTCCGAAACGCCCGCCCGGCGGATCGATTCCCTCGTCGCCTGGAACTCATCGCCCGGGGCGCCAAAGGCGATGTGATGGAGCCGCTTCTTGGGCCCCCCGTAGAGCAGGGCCACCTCGCGCGCGAGCGGCGCCGGACGGAGATGTACCGCGTTGTCTCGCCCCGGCTCGCTGACGAGGCCGAAGTTCTTGTAGAAACGCTCGCCGACCGCCTGATCGGGCACCTCGAGCGCGTAATGGAGCAATGCGCGGACAGCCATCTCCGCCCTCCTTATCGCGACCCCGGCGTCAAGAGCCTCGCCCCAGGGGCCGCCCACTCCTTCGGCCACACGGTCACCCATTTACCATCCTGGACCTGCTTGATCTTCGAGAGGTCGTCACCGTAATTGTTGGGACCATCGAATCTCACCCTGCCGATGATGGTATCCACGCGGTTCCTCTTGAGCCACTGCCCCAGAACCTTATCGTCCAGGCTCTTCGTCGTCGTCACCGCGGCATCGAGCAATTGCCACGCGACATAGGACGCCGCGGCCTGCGTCTCCGCGACCTGATAGGGGAGCCCGGCCTTGGCGGCCCGCTCGTGGTAGGCCTTCACGAACTCGGCCGCGACGGGGTTCGTGGTGAACGGCGGGTGCTCCTCGAAGATCGTGGCCGCGAGACCGAACTTCGCCTCGGGCGCCTGGACGAGCGGCCCCGGGGACGGGTAGAGGTAGAAATGCCCGCGCGGCGCGTAGTCGATCTTCTTGAGGGCATCGAGCAGCATGTTGCCATCAGTCCCGATCGCGCCCACCCAGACGAAGTCCGGATTCGCCTCCTTGATCCGGGTCGCGAGCGGCGTGAACTCACGATTGCCGAACTCGAATTCGAGGAAGAGCACGACATTCATGCCCCGTTGTACGGCAACATCCCGGGCACCGACGGACATGAAAAGCACGGAGGGGAACTTGCTCGTCACGACCGCAATGGTCTTCGGGGGTCTCCCGGACGCGGCCAGGGCGTCGTAGAGGAGGTTCGGGAAGGTCTTCCCGGGGTCGGGCCCGATGGCCCAGGTCGGAAAATGCATCTCGTACTTGGCGAGGTTCGGGATGCCGAACGTATGGTGGATCAGGATCTTCTGATACCGCTGCGCCGTGGCCATGGCGGCGAGGATGTTGGCCGTCGCGTACGGTCCGATCAGGAGGTCTACTTTATCCACGGTGATCAGGCGCTCGTAGAGCGCGCGGGCCTGATCGGGCTTCGACTGGTCATCGAGCAGGACCCACTCGACGGGCCGCCCGTTGAGTCCGTTCTTCTTGTTGAGCTGGTCCACATAGATTTCCCCGACGATCTTGTGGATGGTGGCCGTCGGCGAAAGGGGTCCCGTGAGCGCGAGCGTGCTGCCGATCCTCACCGGGGGCCCGGATGGCGCCGCGAGCGTGGCGACCGCGCTGAGGGCCAGACACCCGACAACGACCAACGCCGCGAGACGCTGACTCGTGAGCCTCATGGCGCACCTCCTCCTCTGTGAGACAACTGTGACGGGTTGGTGTGAGGGACCCGCGTAACGCCAGCTATTCTAACACAGTGCTCCTGTCCAGGCGGACCTGGTCGTCAACGCATCGGCATAGGTCATCATCATGCGCGTTTGTCGGTCTGTCAAGCGTTCGTCGGCCGATTTCAGCATTGCGCCGCTGGGGCGTCGTCTCTACAATAAGATGCCACACCGCATGAGCATTCGTGGACAGGGCCGAACCGAGGCGATCAATCCAGCGAGTCTGCCCGGGTCGAAGTCGCCTCTGTTCGGGCTTGGTCCGAACCTGGCGGGCGGCACGGTCTGCGCCCTCGTTACCCTCAGTTACGCGCTCAGCTATGCCGCCTTCATCTTCAGCGGGAAGGACTTAGAGCCTCACCTGCCTGTCGGCCTCCACGCCGCGTTGACCGCCACCTGGCTCACTGCGCTGGTCGTGGCGCTCGGCAGTTCCTTCCGTTTCGCGATTGCCGGGGCCGATTCCAACGCGACGGCCAGTTTGGCCCTGATCTCTGCCAGTCTCTCCGCGAAGCTCGCCGCGGAAGGAGTGACCGATCAGCGGCTGGCAGCCACGGTGCTGATGATGCTGATGATCAGCGCAGTCTGGGCCGGACTCGTCGTCTTCCTCCTCGGAGCCTTGCGGCGCGGGGGACTGGTGCGCTTCATTCCGTATCCGGTTGCCGGCGGCTTCCTCGCAGGGACGGGGTTCCTCATTGTCTCGGGCGGGTTGAAATTGCTGACCGCGCCCCCCCACGTCCCCATGCTCGCCTGGCTCATCGCGGGACTCGTCGCAATTGCGCTCCTCGTGCTCCCGCGTCTTTCCAACCATTATCTGGTCATCCCGGGCGTGCTGGCGGCGGGCGTCCTTCTCTTTTACGTCGCGCTCATGCTTTCCGGATCAGACGTGGCGGCGGCGAGAGATCAGGGCCTGCTGCTCAAACCACTCGCGCCTTTTTCAGCGCCGTTACCATCCGCGGCCACATTCGCGCAGGTACAGTGGGATGACCTCTTCGCCCAGTGGCAGAACTTCCTGGCCATGACGGTCATCGTCGTCGTGACGATCTTGCTCAACGCCACGGGGCTCGAGCTGGCGACTCGACGCGACGTGGATTTCGATCGCGAGCTTCGCATCAATGGGATCGCCAACATTCTCTCGGGCCTCACGGGTGGGATGGTCGGCTACCTCTCGTTCACCCGGACGTCCTTGAACTTCAAGGCGGGCGCCCTGTCGAGGTTGGCCGGGGTCTGGACAGCCATCCTGTGCCTCGGGGCCACATTTTGGTTCACGCCGCTCCTCTCGTACGTTCCCGTCCCGGTCCTTTCCGGGCTACTCCTCTATCTCGGTATTTCCGAGCTCCTCGAATGGGTGTGGGACTCATATTTTCGGCTTCCACTGATCGAGTACGGCCTGATCCTGACGATCCTGCTCCTGATGGCCACCCGGGGGCTCATCACCGGCGTGGCCTTCGGGGTCCTGGTCGCGTCGATATTCTTTGTGTACCGCTATAGCCGCATCAGTTGCGTCAAAAACAGTGTCTCGGGGAGCGCCCACTTTTCCAACAAGGAACGCCCTCTGGAGCAGATTGGGCTTCTCAAGGAGAAGGGCGACGCAACGCGCGCGCTCACCCTTCAGGGCTACATCTTTTTCGGGACTTCGACGATGATTGTCGACGCCTGCCGCGACCTTCTCGCCCGGGGAGGACTCCGCTATTTGCTCCTTGATTTCCGCATGGTCCAGGGCCTGGACGTTTCGGCGGTGTGGAGCTTCATCAAACTGGAGCAGCTCTGTTCTCGAGCCGGCGCGACGCTCGTCTTCAGTGGCATTTCACAGACGCTCCACACAATCCTGAAGCAGGCGCAATTCTTTCCGAGGCCCGGCATCATGCTTTTCTCGGATCTGGATCATGGACTTGAGTGGATCGAGGACCACCTTCTCGCCCAGGACGCGGAGACTTCCCGCCAGGCAAGTCAAGACACGGTGGATCTCCGGCGCATCCTCTCGGAACATTTCAGGCCCGAAGCCCTGGACGCTCTGATCGGGTACTGCGAAACATTCAATCTACAGCCAAACGCGCCGTTATTCCGCCAAGGAGACCCGGGCGACGCGCTCTACTTTGTGGAAACGGGTCGGGTCTCCGTCCTGATCTCCCTGGGGGACGGCCAGACGAAGCGGCTGAGAGCGTACGGACCGGGCACCGTCGTCGGCGAGATGGCCGTTTACTCCAAGCACCCGCGCTCGGCCGACGTCCTGACAGATGTCCCTTGTCGAATTCGAAAGCTCAGCGCGGAGAATCTGGCCCGGATGGAGCGCGAGCACCCCGACGTCGCGATCCAGTTCCACACCTTCGTGATCAAGCTCCTCTCCTCACGTCTCGCCCTGGCGAACGAGGAAATCCTGTCGGTCCTGTGAGCGACGAGCAGGCAGGGCCGCGAGGCAGCTCGGGGCACCCAGCTGCGACGACGCTCTTCAGAATGTCACGCGACCTTCCTCACTGGCTCCCGCGTGGCCGTCACTGTCTCCCCGCTCGGTACTGAACTCGCGGCATCCCATCAAAATCAGCATCCTGCGTCCACAGCGTGGCGCCAAATGCCCGTGCTGTCGCAAGGACGACGCTATCAGCCATGGGAAGCTGGTGATCGATGCTGAGACGTGCGGCGCTGAGAGCAATAGAGGCATCGAGATCCACGACGCGGCCCTGCTGCATCACGGCGACGGCCTGAAGTGCGTCGTTCTCGCTGCGCTGCTGGAGCACTCGTTTGAACACTTCGTACAGGCTCAGCGAGGGCACGATCAGGTCGCGAGTCTTTTCGATCGCCGGGGCGAAGAACGACGCGTTGGGACCGGCGGCAAAGTACTCCAGCCAGCCGCTGGAGTCGACGACGTTCATACCCGGTCCGCCTCCCGGTCCACCCGCGTGTTGATCCCTTTCAGAAACCCGCGCATTTTTTTGATCGGCCGGACAGGAATGAGCTCGATGCGATCGTCATAGACAATCGCCTGGACCTTCTGGCCGGGAGAGAGTCCGAGCTTTTCGCGGATATCCTTCGGAATAACAACCTGGTACTTGGGCGAGATGGTCACGATTCCCACGGTATCCTCATCGATCGCTCCAGTGTCATACGATAATGATATCGATCTCAGACTCGAATGTCAAGCGGCAGATAGGAACGGCACGAGCCGAAGCGCTTCCCTCGCGTTGCAGTCTTGCACGGCCTACCAGACCAGGGCGAGCTGGCGGGAGCGCGGGCCTTGATCCGCCACGGAAACGCCCTCGCGGGCGCAGCAGTCAAGCCCAACCGCCTGGGCATGGGCGGCGATCCGGCGCTCAAGTTCATCACGATACTCCTGCGGCACATAGGCCGAGCGCGCATAGAGGGCCCGGTAGCGGTCCACGAGCCAGGGAAATTCCTCGCGGATCAGCTTCAGGAACAGCTCCCGCGTCCCCTGGCGGAGGAAGAGCACATTCCAGCGAATCTCGCGGGACCCGGCGTCGCGGGCCGCCTCGAGAAGCGGTTCGAGCGTCCCATCCCCGTCGGTCAGTCCCGGCAGAATCGGCATCACGAAGAGTCTGGTGGCAACGCCTGCGCTGGACAGACCGCTCATCGCTCTAAGCCGAAGATCTGGCCTGGGCGCGCGGGGCTCCAGTTTCCGGGCCAAGTCCAAGTCGAGCGTTACAATTGAGAGGTTCACCCAGAGCCTCGATTGGCAGGCGATCTCACAGAGGAGGTCGAGATCCCGTGTCACCAGGGGGGACTTCGTCGTGATGCCTACGCGAAGGCCCGGGACCTGGCGCGCGACCTCCAGAACCTGACGGGTGATTTTGAACCTGGCCTCCGCCGGCTGATATGGATCTGTCGCAGTCCCGATGGCGACCTCGAGGCCGCTGGCCCTCGCACGCCGGAGGGATTCCAGAATGGATCGGTGATCTGGTTGTTTGACGTAGATTGTCTGCTCAAACTCGGCCGGGTCGGCGTGGCCGAGGAACTCGTGGGTGTGCCGCGCGTAGCAGTAGACACACGCCATCTGGCACCCGCGATAAGGGTTGACCGTCCAGCCGAACGGCATCTGAGAGCCATTCAACCTATTCAAAAGGTTCCTCGCGCCAAGCTTCCGATACTCGATGCTTCGACTCTGATCGATTACCGGACCAAGGTAGGGAGCAATGTTGGGCGAAGGAATCCCGGGCCTCGTCGGCATACACAACACCTGTTGAGTATTCTACCGGAGAGGACGGTGGCGGTCAAGGACTTTTTGTCTCGAGCCTCCCATTGATTTCGATTGCTGGCGTCTGACTAAAGTCAGGCGCGAGTCGCCTACTTCTGCTCGGAGAGTTGCTTGCCATATTTCTGCATGATCTCGCCCATCTTCTGCATCATTTCGCCGCGCATCTGGAGCATCATCCCCATAGCTTTGGGATCAGAGGGCATTCCGCTTTGCATCATGCCGCCCATCATAGGGCACATCATCATCCCGCCGCCTTGGCCCATGCTACCCATCATCCCCGAGCCTTGGCCCTGCCCCATCCCCATGCCGCCCATCTGACCGGATTGCCCCATCTGCCCCTGCTGGCCCGTCTGGGCAAACGAAACACCCGCCGCAAGAGAGAGTGTCATCGCAAGGACAACAATCACCGTGGCCTTCATTTCAAGTCTCCTTTTTTCGTTGTTTCGCCCCCGGAAACATGCCGCACCCCGCTCAGGTACGGGCGCCCGCGCCACAGAACCCATTGTCTGACTACCGCCGCAGCGCGTCAACCCTGACACCGCGCGTCTAGGGTGGCTACCCGGCCGGTAGAAGCCATTGCATCTACCTCTCCTTCGGTTTTTCCCGAAGCAAGATCCCCACGTTCTGACGGAGGCGCGCGAGGGATTGCTCGTCGTCAGGGAGGTGGTAGGCGCGAATCCTTGCCTGCCGATCGACCAGCACGAATCGAGAGCTATGAATCACGAGGCCTTTGGAGCCATGGGTCGCGAACGCGGGCGCAGGGCCGATGAGTCCGAGACGCTCTTCAGCCTGGGCCCGGTCATCGGGATCGACCACGCCGAGGCGGAAGCCATCGCTGGCCAGATCGTAGATGGCGCGCTTCTCTCCGGTTAGAAAGAGCCAGCGAACGGGGTCGGCGCCGTAGCGCTCCGCATAACGAGTCAGGACCGCCGGCGTATCGTGTGCCGAGTCCACGGTAATGGAGACGAGCCTCAGGCCCTCTTCCCCAGCAAACTCGCCTTGGAGCCGCGCTATCACGGCGCTCTGGAGAGGACACGTCTCCTTGCACTTCGTGTAAATGAAATTGGCGATCCAGACTCTCCCGAGGAGATCGGCCCGCGTGACCCGGCGGCCGCTCCGCTCGATCAGTGAGAAGTCTGGCACCTCGCCGTACCCTCCGAGGGTCTCGAGCAACCCCTGGCTCGAATATGGGCTGCTCCGCCACCCCACGACCTGAGCCATTCGGCCGCCAAGGAATGGCCAGGCAATGAGCCCGGCGCCGACGACCAGGGCCAAGATCCCCCAGAGCATGAAGCGTCGCATCGTGGTCCCCTCAGGCGATCCTTGCCAGGGTGATCATGCCGCCCTCCATGTGCATCGGCTTATGGCAATGGAAGAACCAATCCCCGGGGTTATAGGCCGTGAACTCGATCTCGACGGACCCCATGTGGGCTTCGACATCCACGCTGTCTTTCACGATCGGCGCGGGGAGGCGGCGACCGTTCAGCGACAGGACCTTAAAGGACTGCCCGTGGAGGTGCATCGGATGGGCCTCCATACTGTTGTTCCTGAACCGAACGCGGACCCGATCCCCCTTCTGGAGCCGGAGCGGGTCCGTATTGGGGTAGCGCTTCTCGTTGATGGTCCAGTCATCCGAGCCCATCATTCCGCCGCTCAGCGCGAGATCGAAGCTCCGCTCGCGTCCGGTGGGACGGACAAGAATGTCTCGACCCCGGCCCAGATCGTATCGCCACAGCCGGAGGTCAGCGACGCCTTCCACCGGCGCGCCGGGCTTGTCACCTTCGTGCCCCTCGTAGAGCACAAGCATCTGCTCTCCGGCGCCAGAGTGGCCCGGCCCGGCGCAATAGAGTAACCAGACACCGGGCCGGTCGGCGATGAACAAGAGATCATATCGCTCGCTCGGCGCCATGGGCACCGCGTCCACCTCCACTGGCTGGACCAGCGCGTTGCCGTCCGTGTGGGTCACCTGCAGCCGATGGCCGGCGAGGCGAATGACGTGGGAGTGGTCAGCGCTGGCGTTGATCAGGCGTAAACGGACCCGTTCCCCTTTTCGAACCTTGAGCGGCTGGGTCGCAGGATAGGCCTTGCCGTTGATGGTCATGGTGTCATAGGCGGGGGTGTTGCCGCCGCCCATCATTCCTCCTT
>JACOUJ010000426.1 GCA_016177865.1 Candidatus Rokuibacteriota bacterium | reverse complement strand
TGGTAGGCTGGGGGTCCCCTGAGCGCAGCATTCGTGGGAGCGACGGGGCCCCCCCGTGAGGGAGCGGGATGGGGGGGACCGAGCGGACTGGAGCGCCCGGAGGGCGCGTAGGGAGATATTGGGGGGGCCCCGCCCGCGAACCACGGAAGGGTCGTCGCGGGAGCGGTGCGGAGCGAAGGGGATCCCCAGTCTGCCTCCCCTGAAGCGGGCGGGGTAGCCCCTGGCCAGGTCACGTGCGGCGCGGCGAAAACGGCTGGGCCAGCACTTCCTCCGTGACGAAGGCGTGGCCCGGGCGATCGTTGAGACCGCAGCGCTCGGTCCCCGCGATCTCGCGGTAGAAATCGGCCCGGGGCATGGGATTCTCACCTTCCGTCTGGCCGCAATAGCCGGACGCGTGTTCGCGCTCGAGGTTGACCCGTCCCTCGTCAAGACCCTTGTCCCACGCGCCGCAGGCATGCCGAATCTCGACCTTCGCCACGCGGACGCCCTTCGCTTCGACTTTCACGGGCTCCGTCCTCCGGAACGAGACGGCCATGTGGTCCTCGTCGCCAACCTCCCGTATGCGATCAGTAAACCCCTTCTCCTTCGTCTCTTTGAGGCGCGACAGACGATCCATCGGATGGTCGTCATGCTTCAGCGGGAGGTGGCCGAGCGACTCACGGCCGCGCCCGGAGGGAAGGCCTATGGCCTCCTCTCCGTGGCGGCCCAGCTCTGGGCGGATCTCACGCCGTGTTTCACGGTACCGGCCACCGCGTTTTCGCCGCCACCCAAGGTGGAGTCAGCCGTCATCCGGATTGTCTTCCGCCAGGCGCCGAAGGTTCCGCTTCCCGACGAGGCCGCCTTTTTCAAGATTGTGAAGGCGGCCTTTGGTCAGAGGCGGAAAAATTTGGTCAATGCCCTGTGGGGCGGCCTTGGCCTCACAGTCCCGGCGGTCCGGAGCCTTCTCGAGGCGGCCGGGATTGATCCCTCCCGCCGGGGCGAGTCCCTGAGCCTGGAAGACTTCGCCCGGCTGAGCCACTTTTTCCTTCGAACGCTGAATAGCGGGTGCTAAGATATTGAGAAATATGGAGAAGGCAGAGCCATTCCCCCCTGAGCCTGCCGTCCGCGTAATCCCCCTTGGGGGCCTCGGCGAGATCGGGCTCAACATGATGCTCATCGAGTCCGGGGATGACCTTCTGGCCGTTGACTGTGGGCTCATGTTCCCCGACGACGAAATGCTCGGGATTGACTATGTGATCCCCGACTTCTCCTACCTCCTGGCTAAACGCGAAGCCCTTCGGGGCGTCGTTCTGACCCATGGCCACGAGGACCACATTGGCGCCCTGCCCTACCTTCTCCGCGAGGCGAATCCTCCGGTGTATGGGACCCCGTTGACCCTGGCCCTCGCGCGTGAGCGCCTTCGCGAGCACGACCTGGCCGAGACGGCAGACCTGAGACCCATCAAGCCCCGGGATGTCATCGAGCTCGGCAGCTTCCGGATCGAGGTGATCCGGGTCACCCACTCGATCGTCGATGGGATCGGCCTCGGGATTAACACCCCCGTCGGGATCCTGGTTCACACCGGCGACTTCAAGCTGGACCCGAGCCCGGTGGACGGCGAGCCCCCCGACTATCACAAGCTGGCTGAGCTGGGGGAGCGGGGGGTCCTTCTCCTGATGTCCGATTCCACGAACGTGGATCGCCCCGGCCACACCCCGTCAGAGCGTGAGGTCGGGCGGGCGCTGGAGGAGATCTTCAAGAAAGCCTCCGGCCGCGTGATCCTTGCCACCTTCGCTTCCCACATCCACCGCATCCAGCAGGTCCTCGAGCTGGCGGCCCGCTTCGGAAAGAAGGTCGCCCTCCTCGGGATGAGCATGGTCACCAACGTTCGCCTCGCTGAAGAGCTCGGGGTGATCAAGATCCCCGAAGGCGTCCTCACATCTCTCGAGGAACTGGCCGCGCTTCCGTCCGACCGGCAGGTGGTCATCTCAACGGGGAGCCAGGGAGAACCCCACTCGGCGATCGCGCTCATGGCGGCTGGCGAGCACAGGCAGGTCAGCATCGAGGAGGGGGACCTGGTGATTCTCTCGGCGCGGATCATCCCGGGGAACGAGCGCCACGTCACCCGCACCATTAACGAGCTCTTCCGAAAAGGGGCCGAGGTCCTCTGGGAGGACGTGGCCTTCGTCCACGTCTCGGGTCACGCCTGCCAGGAGGACTTGAAGCTCATGATCAACCTCACGCGCCCGAAATATTTCATTCCCGTTCACGGGGAGCGGCGCCATTTGGTCTACCACGCGCGGCTCGCGTACTCGGTGGGGATTCCCAAGGAACACGTCTTCGTCATCGAAGACGGCATGGGGGCGGAGCTGACCAAATCATCGGCGCGGGTGATCGGCCGCTTCCCGGCGGGCCGGGTCCTGGTGGACGGGAAGGGAATCGGCGATGTTGGGGCGATCGTCCTGCGAGATCGCCAGCTCCTCGCCGAGAGCGGGATGGTGGTGGTTGCCCTGACCGTGGATCGGCAGACCGGCCAGCTTGTGGCGGGTCCCGAGATCGTCTCTCGCGGCTTCGTCTATGTCAAGGAGTCGGAAGCGTTGATGGCGGAAGCG
>JACOUJ010000425.1 GCA_016177865.1 Candidatus Rokuibacteriota bacterium | reverse complement strand
GCTTCCAGACGACGGCATACTTGCCCGAAATCATCTTGGGTGCTTGGTCCTTGGGGTGGGCTGTGAGGGAGAACTTCCCGATTTCGTAGGCCATGCTCCCGCTCGCTTGCACCTCCACCGTCGTCAGGACCGCATCCTTCAGCCCTCCCTGGATCGCGCCTTGCCAGAACTCCCGAATGCCCTGCCGTCCCCGGATCATCTCGCTATCCGGGGGCATGACGGCCGCATCAGGCGTGTACAGTGCGGCGACCGCCTCGGCATCGCCGCGGTTGAAGGCCGCGGTCCACTGGGCATTGGCCGCCTCAATGGCCTTGCGAACCTCGTGCGCCTCAACGCGCCTCGCCATCAAAGAGGTCAGGCCGAGAGCGAGCATCACCACGAGGCAGATAAATACTCGGGCCGATCGCGCGGATGACCGTCGCATCTATGCCCTCCGTTCGGCAGGGATCCGCCCCATCCGGCCCTGCCGGTAGTCCTCGATCGCCTGGCGGATCTCCGCCTGGGTGTTCATCACGAAGGGTCCGTAGCGCGCCACGGGCTCCCGGAGCGGGACGCCGCCGATCAGGAGGAGGTCGAGGGAACCGGTGGCGTCTCGGGGCGCGGCCAGGGAGACCGCGTCCCCGTCGTCGGCGAAGATGACCATCTGGTGCTCCCGGGCCTCCCGGCCGTCAAGCCCGAAGGTGCCCCGGCCGCCGACCACATAGGCGAAGGCGTTCCAGTCGCGGGGGACCGGCTGCACCGCCCGAGCCCCCGGCCGGAGCGTGAAGTGGAGGTAGAGGATCGGGGTGCGCGTCTCGATCACCGCGCGGACCCCGAAGGCCTCGCCGGCCAGCACCTTGACCCAGACCAGGCAGTCGGGGCTGGTCGCGACCGGGATCCGGCCCGAGGGGATCTCCTGGTAGCGGGGCGGCATCATCTTGTCGCGTCGCGGGAGGTTGACCCAGAGCTGGAAGCCGTGCATCCGGCCCCCGGTCCTGCGGAACTCGGCCTCGGGCATCTCGGAGTGCACCACCCCCGCCCCCGCGGTCATCCACTGGACGGCGCCGGGCCCGAGCGCGCCGGCGTGGCCCGCCGAGTCCCGGTGCTCCATGCGCCCCGCCAGGAGGTAGGTCACCGTCTCGAAGCCGCGGTGGGGGTGGTCGGGCGCCCCTTTCGCCTCCCCAGGCCCGAGGTCCACCGGCCCCATCTCGTCGAGGAGGAGGAAAGGGTCGAAGTGATCGAGGGTCGGGCCCGGGAACGGCCGATGCACGAGGAACCCCTCACCCTCCCGCGTCCGGATGCTGTCGACGATCTGAGAGACGGACCGGCCACGACCGGGAGCAGAGCCTCTAGGGGTCACGACCGTCGGTGTCGCGTCCTGGCTCATCCTTTCGATCCCCTTTGGGCTGCCGACAGCTCTGAAGACTGAACCCCGCGACTCTCACTCGAATCGCGGAGTTCCAAACTGGAGCGGGCGACCGGAATCGAACCGGCGACGTCCAGCTTGGGAATCTCTTTCGGTTACGCTCACAGGATATCACACGGTTTCAGGTTCGATCACTTAGATGGCACGGCTTCCTGTCGGCTTGTCTCGATGGGTCCGGGAGCGCCAAAGCACAAGCTCCTCTCCACGAGTCCGACGCCGCTCAAATCGAAGAGCGGCGGCGGTAAAAGAAGAGAACAGGACTCAGCATTAGGAGACTCGCCACGATAATCAGTGCCGAAATTGCAGGGAGGATGGGAGTGATCTCGTACAGGATGGCATCCCAGACTTTCACCGGCAGCGTTTTGGTGCGGACCCCACTGATGAAGAGCGTAACAACCACCTCGTCGAATGAAACGTTGAAAGCGAAGAGCGCGCCGCCGAACACCGCGAGGCGAATGTGCGGGAATGTGATTCGAAAGAATGTTCTGATGGGACCAGCCCCAAGGCTCTTCGACGCCTCTTCCAGGGAGCGGTCGAAGCTGTAAAGGGCACTCGTAACGAGTACCACCACGAACGGAAACGCCAGTACCGCATGGGCAAGGACCAGGCCGGTGACCGAGCCGACGAGACCCACCTGCGAGTATAGATAGTAGGAGGCTACAGCGAAGACGATGCTTGGCACGATTCGCGGCGAAATCAGAAATGCTTCGATCACTGGGCGCCAGCGGTGACGAACTCGTACCAAACCAAGCGCCGACAGCGTGCCAAGGCAGGTAGCAACGAGCATCGCGCCGATGGCGACCTGGAACGAGAGGAACAGTGCCAGCATCCACTCTGAACTCGCAAAAAAGCGATGGTATTGCTCCAACCCCGGCTGTGTGGGAATAAGTTCGAAGACCATCGACGAGCTGAAGGACATCGGAATCACAAAGAGGATAGGCGCGAGGAGAAATGCAAGCACCGAGCCGCCCATGAGGCTAAGGGCGAGTCGGGCGCCCATCTTCCTGAGACGCCGGGCATTGCGTCGAGATTGGCGCTCACCGCTCGACTTCACGGAAATCCTACCGCAGGAAGTCGCCCCTTGAGCAGTCGCACATAGAGGAAGTAAAGCAGCAAGGTGCCCGAGAGGAGCGTGTTCGACAGCGCGAAGCCGAAGGGCCAGTTCAGGACCTGCCGGATGTTGAACTCGATCAGGTTGGAGATCATCATTTGCTTCGGTCCACCGAGTAGTGCCGGCGTGATGAAGAAACCGAGGGCGACGATGAACACGAGGAGAACCCCTGCCGCCACCCCGGGGAGGCTCAAGGGCAGCGTGATCCGGATGAAGGTGCGCAGCGCGCCGGCTCCCAGGCTCCCAGACGCGTGGATGAGCTCCGGAGGGATCGCAAGCAGGGCGCTCAAGATCGGGAAGATCATATAGGGTAGGAGCATGTGAACCATGGCGATCAAGACGCCCAGCTCGTTGTACATGAGCTCGAGAGGCTGGGAGATCACGCTCCAGGTAAGGAGCCAGGAGTTCACCAGCCCGTTCCTCCCGAGCAGGATCATCCAGATGTAGTTGCGGACGAGAAGGCTGATAAAGAACGGCACGACGACACACAACAGTGCGAGCTGCCGCCTGTACGGAGGCAGCGACGCGAGAAAGTATGCGGTAGCATAGCCTAATAACAGGCAAAAGAGGGTCGTCAGGGCACTGATTTTGAAGGTGATCCAAAACACCTGCGCGTAGACGGATACCCGGACCATTCGAGCGTAGTACTGTACCGTGAATTCAGGCGCGAAGAAGCTACCCCAGATGACCTGGACGAGCGGGAAGGCAAATACGAGTCCCAGGAAGACCAGCGGAGGACCGAGCAGGTACAGCTTTGAAAGATCGCGCGCACCAGGCGGGGGCATAGTCAATCGAGCACGAAGCGCACATCGGCAATGGCCGCGCCCCGCGAGAGCAGGAAAACAGGGTTCAGATCGAGCTCTGCCACCTCCGGCCGGTCAATGACAAGTTCCACGTCGTTGAGCGCCTCCACGAAAACCCCTCCGAGCCCGAGCATCGCTACGGGACCGAACTGCGGATCTCGAAAGGCTCCGATCACGATCTCGATGCCACCGGTGATCATCGGTGTTACTAACACGCGAGGGTTTTCGGCATGGATCTGGCGCGCCCGCTCTAGGAGTATCCGATGGCCTGCCCGAGCGGCCTCAGATCCGCTCACATTCAGGAGCACCCCCCCAATCTCGCTCTTGTGGACAATGCCCGGGGCCACAAGCTTCAGGACGACCGGACCACCGAAATCGCTGGCGGCCTTGGCCGTCTCCTCGGGGGTGTCGGTTATGCGGAACGGCGGGACCGGTAAACCATAGAGATCGAGGAGCTCCCGTGCCTCCGGTTCGAGGAGCAGCCGTTGAGGCCCGTGGGACGCAGCACGCTCCAGTACGACCGCGACATGGGCAGGGTCAGGGTGGGATCGACGGGCTAGGGGTGTCGAATGCGACTGAGAGATACCAGTCCAATGCCACAGCGAAGCCATCGCCCTGGCCGAGGCCTCGAGGGACCCGTAGACAGGAATGGCGGCCTCTCGAAGCTCCTCAAGGGCTGGAAGGCGTTCGCCGCCATAGATCGTATGGATGATCACAGGCTTGGCGTGGCGCCGGACAACTTCCACAAACTCCCGGGCAGCGGTCCGTTCTCGCTGTCCGAGCTCCTCAGTGGCGATCTTGAAGTATCCACCGAAATGGCCCGCGACAATAGCGCCGCCGAGCTGCGGATCGGCCAGGCAGACCTCGAGAGCCCGTGGCACAACTTCGGGCTCCTCCTCGGCAAGGCCGGCAAAGTCCACGGGGTTGGTGACCGCGCTCCGGGCTGGAAGGATCTTCGCTAACGCCTGTTGCGTGGCCTCGGACAATGCGGGAACGCGGAGCCCTAGGCGGTCAGCCGTGTCAGCGACGATGGTCGCATGGCCGCCGCCATCGGAGATTATGGCCACCGTGCCCATCCGTAGCGGAGGGAGCGTGGCGAGGGCCAGCGCCGCGTCCCAGGCCTCCTCACTCTCGGCCACGCGCAGGGTACCACATTGCCGAAGCGCGGCCTCAACGATCCGATCCTCCCCGGCCAGCACGCCAGTGTGTGAAAGCGCCGCACGGCGACCAGTCTCGGTCTGTCCTGGCTTGAAGACGATGATGGGCTTTCGGGAGTCACGGCTCCGCATGAGCTCGTAGAGCGCGCGCCCCTCCATTGACCGGAATCCCTCAAGATAAATGATGATGACTTTTGTCTCGTCGTCCGTGAGCAGAAATTCGAGGCACTCGGAGATGCGGAGATCGGCGGCGTTGCCGACCGTAATGAGTTTACTAAACCCAAGTCCCTTTTCTCGCGCAAATTGCGCGAACGTCAACGCCATATTGCCACTCTGGGAGATGAGCGCGATCGGCCCCGGCGGGGGGTGCCAGCCCAGCACGTTCACCCGCCCAGACGCGCTGAAAAGCCCGGCGCAATTGGGACCGATCATCCGCCCGCCGCGTTCGCGTACAATGCGTACCAGATTCTGCTCGATCTGCTTGCCTTCGAGCCCGGTTTCGCCGAAGCCAGCGGTGATAACAACGACCGCGGGAATCTTCAGAGCGGCACAGTCTCGGATGAGTTCAGGGACGAGCGAGGAACGAACGAGGATGACAGCGAGGTCGACAGGGCCAGGCACGTCGTGGATCGACCGGTATGCTTTGCGGCCAAGGACCTCCGCTGCGGTCGGATGGATTGGGTAGAGCGGGCCAAGGAAGCCGGCTTCCACAAGGCTCCGCCATCGACGGCCCCCGACCGTGTGGAGCCGTGTCGAGGCGCCAATGACGGCCACGCTCTGGGGGTTCAGGAAGTAATCGAGCGGATGTCTCATCTCCAGTGCAAGGGGGCCAGTCCCCGGGCGGACGGCCATCCGCCCGGGGAGAGGACTCATCGACCCTTGAACCGCGGGGTGCGTTTTTCCGCGAAAGCTTTTGGCCCCTCCTTCGCGTCCTCGGTCTCGTGGATCAGCGCTGTCACCGCCTGGTAGAACCTAAGGGCTTCCTCCGGATGTTGGTAGAGCCCGCGCCAGGCGAGCTCCTTGGTAATCTTGACCGCAAGCGGCCCGTTTTGGGAAATCCGCTCGGCGATCTGGTAAGCGGCCGGCAGGAGAGTCGCTGGTTCGACGACTCGGCTGACCAGCCCGATCTCGTAGGCACGGGCTGCGTCGATTCGCTCACCGGTGAGCAGCATTTCCATCGCCACCGACAGCGGGACCGTCCTGGGAAGCCGTATCGCGCCAAAGC
>JACOUJ010000424.1 GCA_016177865.1 Candidatus Rokuibacteriota bacterium | reverse complement strand
TCGAGTCCCTGAGCCGCAAAGAATCCGGCGTCTCGCGCAATGACCACCGGGGCATCGTCGAATACGTGGACGTACCCGACCCGGAGCTTGTCGGTTGCTGCGGTAACCGGTCCCGCGTCGAGGTCCAGGGAAAGCCCGAGGATCAAGAAAGTGAGAATCCGACCGAGCGCCGTCATCTGCGTCATCCTCCTAATTTTCAGGATCGGCGCGTTAATAATACGTTTCTCGATCGTAATTGTCAAGTAGTGAAATATCATCATTTTTCCAGATTGTTAGGCCTATCTGTCTCATGGCTACAAACCCTGGGGAGTCATCCATTGAGCAGACTGGGAACGGCTGAGACGAGGTTGGGGAAGGCGGTTACGCAGAATCTTCGAGACAAAAAAAACCGGAGTGGACCTGGCACATGAGAGAGGCGCTTCGGTCTCCCGAATTCCGGCCCGTTAGGTTAGGGGCCCGGTCCCTTACGCCCCAGGGGGTCTTTCGCTCTCGTTTTCCCTGGTACTCAGGTTCGTGCGACTACCACTCCGGTAAGCCATTGTCACATTCTCACGCAGGGCTTCACTTGTCAATAGGACTTGGGGGATTATTTCGCGCGGCTAGCGAACGCCGACGCCCTCCACTCGTGTCGGCCGAGCTCGACGGACGATCGGGTCCTCGTCCGGCGGTGGAAACCTCCCGATTTCCGGGGGGCGGTTTTTCCGCGGTCGCCACGAGCCGTAGTGCTCAAGCGCGACGGGGTTATGGGCCAGCCCGAAGGCATTTCTTGACTGTCACGGCGTTATGTCGTACTTTTGTAGTTGTAATGGTTGGCTCGTCGCAAAGGGTTTCCATGCTCTTCGTCATCGCTGTGCTCCTCCTCGTTGCGGGGATCTGTGCGAGCGAGCAGACACGTCTGAGCCCGCATCTTGAAGTTTCCGAGGTCTGCTGCGGATTCACCCAGTGCTCCGTGCTCCCCATCGTGTTTGTTGGCTTGGCCCTGTGGTTGGCCGGGACGTACCTTAGGCCTGCAACCAGTCCTCTCGTCCGCTCCATCGCTTCGGATCCTCTCTCCCCGCCTCCTGAGCTGAGCGCCTTCGGCTCCGCATAGATCTCTTCTTTCCTGCCCCTCCCTCGCCGGCCGTAAGTTTGGGAAGGGGGGGTAGGTCTCTCAAGAGGTGTCAGCGGAGTTCTCTTCACGACCGTCCCTGCTCTCCTCGTATCGCGTGCTTGGATTTGAAGGAGGATTAGTGTTTGTCGATTTCTCCAGAAGCCGGACATGATCCGCTGGTCGGTCATCGCGGCCCTTGTCGGAGTTCTCGGGACATGGGTCGGAATGGGTCGCCTGGACGGGCGGGAATCTCGTCATCCACCGGAGGTGTTCTGGCTGCTCGGGATGACTGCCGTTTTCCCAGCCTGGTTGATCGCCATCCTGGGGCTGCTGGGGCGTATGAGCGGTGGAAGGTTTCCCGAGATGTTCGTGGCCGTATGGTGGATCCTGTCTTCCGCGGCCGCCATCGCGGGAGTCATCCTCACAGACGCAACGATCAGGCGCCTCCGGGAGACGGGGCAGCCGTATCCGCCAGCAAGGTACTGGCTGATTGGCGTCGGGGCATTCCTTCCTGCGTGGTGCCTTGCCCTGCTGGGTCTCCTCTGGACATGAAGGAATCAAGGAGGCCTCGGTGACGAGTCTCATTGGCCAATCCGCTCTCCTCGTCGCGCTGGGCGTGGCCATTTACGCGGCGGCTGCCCTCCTGCTTGGGGCTCGACTGCGGAACCCGCGCCTTGCCGAGAGCGGGGCCTGGGCCGTGGTTGTTCATTTTGCGCTTGTGACCTTGGTATTCCTCGCGCTTGAGTATGCGCTCGTCTCGAGCGATTTCAGCCTCCGATATGTCGCTCAGAACTCGGCCCGGGCCTACGCCCTCTGGTACAAGATCGCCGGCCTGTGGGCGGCGCTGGAGGGCTCGCTCGTGCTATGGGCGTGGATGCAGGCGGGTCTCGCCGTGCTTGTCCTGTTTCGCTACCGCCGGAGCCAGCCGGAGCTCTTCCCGTTGGCTGGGGCCATGTTGATGAGCATCTCGGCGTTCTTCCTGACGGTCCTCGCCTTTGCCGCTAACCCGTTCAACCCCCTTGCCCCGATCCCCCAGGACGGCCGGGGCATGACCCCCCTGCTCGAGGACACCAGCATGTTGGTCCACCCTCTTCTCCTCTACTCCGGGTGGACCGGCTTTACGGTTCCTTACGCCTTTGCGATGGCCGCGCTGATCACTGGCCGCGTCTCCGAAACGTGGATCGCTCTCACCCGCCGCTGGGCCGTGGGGGCCTGGCTCTTCATGACTGCGGGAATCATCTATGGGTGCTGGTGGTCCTATCACGTCCTGGGGTGGGGTGGCTATTGGGCCTGGGATCCGGTGGAGAACGCCTCGTTCCTCCCCTGGCTTACGGCAACCGCCTACATCCACTCGATCATGGTTCAGGAACGCCGCCACATGCTCAGGATCTGGAATCTCGTCCTCCTGATCCTGACCTTTAGCCTGATCGTCTTCGGCACCTTCCTCACCCGGAGCGGGGTGATCGCTTCAGTCCACAGCTTCACCCAGTCACCG
>JACOUJ010000423.1 GCA_016177865.1 Candidatus Rokuibacteriota bacterium | reverse complement strand
GTGACGGAGAAATGAGGTTTCCCCGATAGTCAGCTCCGCGATCAGGGCGAGAAGTTCTGCCTCCCCGCGTCCCGGGCGCTGGAGGAGATTCACATACTCCTCCAACCCAGGGAGTCCGGTGAGTCTAAGCCGTTCGGAAGTGATCCGCTGGAGATCTCGGAGCTGAATCTGACTCAGGAGCAAGCCACACTGCTCTTGGACGCGGGCCCTGACTTGATCGAGCAGGGGGGAGACCATCAGGTCCCCGTCGTTTCGGTGTCGGCTATCACCGACTGGCAATCCAGAACTCGATAAGGGCCAGAGCGGTAAAAAAGATCCCTGGCCATGAGACTACCGGCAAGACGGCTGCCTTCACCCGAGACTTCTCTTTTTGCTTCATCCCCTCCCCCCTTCGTGCTCTTCCCCAACACGAAACCGTCAGCTTCCGCTCTACTACAAGCATAGAGGATGCCATCTTCCTAAATTATTGAATAAAAAGATTAATATGGCTTTTTGACCACTCTGAGATGCGGAGAAATTGTATGTCGCGATTGGCAACTCCGGGAGGAATGGGGGGGACGGTAGGGAATAAATGTAGGGAGGCCAGAGAAGGCGGCAGACAGTCGGGCGGGGAGTCCCCGAGCGCTTCCCGAAGCCATCGGGACGGAAGGCACGCCGCCATCCCGTATGGGAATGCCAAAAAAACAAAGTACGACAAGGAGTTCCGCTTCAACAAGAAGCAGTAGGGACTTGACATCTCCGCCGGTTTTGCTAGGCTAGAGTCTGCTCTTTTCCCCGGCTTGGACGGGCGAGGGAGCAGGAACGAAATGGAGATTCCCCTCCTGGAAGCCGGTGAGGCTTTTTGACCCAGATCTGTTTGCGCCGACCCGTGCCGACCCTTCTGAGGCCTTCCTCAGACGAACACCGTGACCGACCAGGGAGAGACTCATGGAGGCAATTCTGCATTTGACCGAATCCAACTTTGACGAGACACTCACCCATCATCCGGAGGCCATGATCGTGGATTTCTGGGCTCCCTGGTGTGGCCCGTGCCGCGCGATCGCCCCCATCCTCGAGGAGCTGGCCCAGGAATATCAGGGGCGACTCACGATCGGCAAGGTGAACGTGGATGAGCACCCGGGTCTGGCGGCCCGTTATGGGATCCGCTCGATCCCAACCCTCCTCTTCTTCAAAGGGGGAAAGATGTCGGACCAGGTGGTAGGAGCCGTCCCCAAGGCCCACCTCAGGAAGAAGCTCGACAGCCTAGCGTGACGCGGGCCATGGAGTCCGACCCGCCCAGATCTTTGACCCCATCCCGGGAGGAGTTCCGGCGGCTGGCTCGCGAGGGAAACCTCATCCCGGTTTATGCCGAGCTCCCCGCTGACCTGGAGACCCCGCTCTCGGCCTTCCTGCGAATCGGGCAAGGCCCCTATGCCTTCCTCTTGGAAAGCGTGGAGGGGGGGGAGAAGTGGGCCCGCTATTCCTTCCTCGGCACCCATCCCCACGCGATCTTTCGTGCAAAGGGCCATCGCGTCGTGCTCTGGGAGCGGGGACGAGGCACCAGACGGTTCAACTCAACCGATCCGCTGGGCGAACTGAAGAAGCTCCTGGCCCCCGCTCGCCCGGTTTCGCTCCCGGCTCTTCCTCGCTTTGTCGGGGGGGCGGTGGGATATCTGGGCTACGACATGGTCCGCTTTTTCGAGCGCCTCCCATCCTCTGCCCCCGACGACCTTGGACTCCCCGACGCTTGCTTTCTCCTCACGGACACCCTTGTGGCGTTCGACAACCTCCGCCACCGCCTTCTGGTCATCGCCAACGCGAGGCTTGAAGGCCAGGATCTCGACCGGGCCTATGACGACGCGGCCGAGCGCATCAGGGTCGCCCTTCGCCGTCTCGGGCGTCCACTTCGCCACCCTCCTCCCCTGGCGTTCTCCCCTCAGCAACTCCTCGCTCCCGGAGAGGAGGCGTTTACCTCGACGCTCGACGAGGAGGGCTTCATGCGAGCGGTCGAGCGGGCCAAGGAGCATATCGCGGCGGGAGATATCTTTCAGGTCGTGCTTTCCCGGCGGCTCGAGACCGCGCTCCGGGCCACCCCGTTTCAGATCTACCGCGCGCTCCGGACTATCAATCCCTCCCCCTACCTCTTCTTTCTCCGCTTAGGGCGGCTCACGATCGTCGGCTCCTCTCCTGAGGTCCTGGTGCGTTTCGAGGATGGCAATGTCGAGCTCCGTCCGATTGCCGGGACACGGCCACGCGGGGGAACCCCCGTCGAGGATCACGCCCTCGAGTCGGAGCTTTTGGCCGACCCCAAGGAGCGGGCCGAACATGTGATGTTGGTTGATCTCGGGCGGAACGACGTGGGACGCGTCGCGACGGTGGGGAGTGTTGAGGTCACGGAGTTCATGACGGTGGAGCGCTATTCTCACGTGATGCACCTCGTCTCCAATGTCCGTGGGCGACTCAGAGAGGGGTTAGATGCCTTCGATGTGCTCCGGGCCTGCTTCCCGGCGGGAACCGTGACCGGGGCCCCCAAGATCCGGTCGATGGAGATCATCGAGGACCTGGAGCCGGTGAGGCGGGGACCGTACGCCGGGGCGGTGGGATATGTGAGCTACACCGGAGCGCTGGATTCCTGTATCACGATCCGCACGATCCTCTGCACCCAGGATCAGGTCTTTCTCCAGGTCGGCGCGGGGATCGTCGCCGATTCAGACCCCAAGCGCGAGTACATGGAGACGGCCAACAAGGCGCGCGGCCTGATCTTGGCCATCCGCATGGCGGAACAGTCGCGGTGAATCACGACCTCCCGAGCCCGCCCAGGGGCTGCCCCGCTCGCTTCAGTGAGTTGGAGGTGGCAATAGCCCCGTGATCCTGGTCATCGACAACTACGACTCGTTCACTTATAACCTCGTCCAATACCTCGGTGAACTGGGGGCCCAGGTCCAGGTGGCCAGAAATGACGCCCTCACCGTGGAGGAGATCCTGGCCCTCGGCCCCCAGGCCATTGTCATCTCCCCGGGCCCGGGCGACCCCGGTGATGCGGGAGTCTCCGTACCTCTGATCCGCGCGATGGCTCCAACCACGCCCGTTCTCGGCGTCTGCCTTGGCCATCAATGCATCGGGGCCGCCTTCGGGGGAGTCATCCGTCGGGCCTCGCGCCTCATGCATGGCAAGACCTCATCGATCGAGCATGATGGGCGGACGATCTTCGCTGGTCTTCCGAACCCTTTCGAAGCCACCCGTTACCACTCTCTGGTGGTCAATGAGGCCGATCTGCCGGGCGACCTCGAGGTCTCCGCCCGCGCCGAGGACGGCGAGGTCATGGCGCTCCGCCACCGGAGCCTCCCTCTGGAAGGTGTCCAGTTCCACCCTGAGTCCATCCTGACGCGAGAAGGAAAACGCCTGCTCGGAAATTTTATTGTCCGTGCGGGAAGCCCTGTGGGATGAATCTTGAGGATCTGGGCGAACGCGCGCTGATCGAACGGATCCGCCGGCAGATCGGCGAGCACGGAGAAGGGGTTGTCATAGGAATCGGTGACGACGCCGCCGCCTTGTCCCCTTCCCCAGGTCGGCTCCTCCTTGCCACGACCGACATGCTCGTGGAGGGCGTGGACTTTCAGCGGAGCTACGCGAGCCCGCGCCAGATCGGGTGGAAGGCCCTTGCTGTCAACCTCTCGGACATCGCCGCCATGGGGGGCCTCCCTCGCTACGCCCTGGTGAGTCTCGGGCTCCCCGAAACGACGCCTGTCGAAGAGGTCGATGAGTTGTACGAGGGGCTCACCGCCATTGCAAAGGCTCATCGGGTCCACATCGTCGGGGGAGATACTGGAGTCGCCCCCGTTCTCACCCTCTCCATTACCCTCATCGGCGAGGTCGAGCCGGGCCGGCTCGTCCGCCGCAGCGGGGCTCGGGTGGGAGATGTCTTGGCGGTGACCGGCTCCCTTGGGGCTTCGGCGGCTGGTCTCGCCATTCTGAATCGGGGGAAAGGGGATTTCGACGAGTGGAAGGAGCTGATCCACGCCCACCTTAGACCGAGCCCTCGGGTCATCGAGGGGGCCGTCCTGGCCCGCCTCGGGGTCCACGCGATGATCGACCTGTCCGATGGCCTGGCCACCGATCTCGACCACCTCTGTCGGGCGAGCGGCGTCGGGGGACGGGTCTGCCTTTCCCAGCTGCCGATCCCCGAGGGGGTGGCGCGAGCTGCGGCCGCTCTCGGCGCTGAGCCGTGGCGTCTGGCGGTCAGCGGTGGCGAGGACTTCGAACTCCTCTTTGCCTTGCCATCTCACCACGTGCCGGGATGGTTGGTTGAGCTTGAGCGGGAGACGGGGACCAAGGCGACGGCGATCGGAGAGGTCGTGGACGCGGGCATGCGAGTCCAGTTCGTCAACGCCCAGGGGGAGTCCGTCGTTTTCGGGCGGGGCTTCGAGCACTTTTCTCAGCGCGTGGGCCACTGACGCGATGGGCGCGTGGGTAAGTTGGGAGCTTTTCGGCCTTGTGCTGCTGCTGGTCTGCTCCGCCCTCCTGAATGGGGCCGAGGCCGCCTACTTCTCGCTCGGGCGTCTTCGGCTGCGCAGTCTGGCGGATGCTCGCGATGGCGCCGACCCCGTGGCACCGATCATCGCGCGACCTCATGACGTCCTGGTCACGCTCCTCGTCGGGATCACCCTGATTAATATCGGGGCCTCGGCCGTCGCAGCGCAAGTGGCGGGGCAGCTCTTCGGGAGGTGGGGGCTGGCCGTGGCGATCGCCACGATGATCTTCCTCACCACCGTGTTCGCCGAGGCCCTCCCCATGACCCTGGCCCTGGAACACCCCCAGCGCTTTGTGGCCTGGCTCTCCGTCCTTCTCACACCCGTCCGGGGCCTCCTTGGGAGTCTATCCACGCTCACCCTTAAGGCCCTCGGCGCATCGGAACGCGGCGAGCCCTTCCTCACCACCGAGGAGCTCCGAACCCTGGTCGATGTCGGCGCCAGTGAAGGGGTATTGGAGGGTGGCGAGCGCGAGATGATTCATAAGGCGCTCGAACTCGAGGACACCTTGGTCCGGGAGGTGATGGTCCCTCGCCCGGATATGTTCTGCTTAGAAATCTCCACGCCTCGGGAACAGATTCTCGAGGCGCTCCGCGAGCAACTCCATTCCCGGGTGCCGGTCTACGAGGGGAGCGTGGACCACATCGTGGGGATTCTCTATACCAAGGACTTGCTCCCCTACGTGCACGGGCTCCCGGAAGACTTCCCCCTGCGCGCTCATCTGCGGACGCCCTACTTCGTCCCTGAGTTCAAGCGGGTAGACGCGCTCCTCAAGGAATTCCAGGCCAAGAAGCTCCATATGGCCATCGTCGTGGACGAATACGGAAGCACCGTGGGACTCGTGGCTTTGGAGGACCTCCTGGAGGAGCTGGTTGGAGAGATCGCCGATGAGTTTGACGAAGACGAACGGTTGATCCAGGTTCTCGACAGGCGCACCTTCAGGGTCTCGGGGAAGCTTCCGATTGACAAGTTGAACGCGGCGACCGGGCGCGCGTTGTCCAACGAGGCGTACGACACCGTCGGCGGGTGGGTGCTCGACCTGTTTGGCCGAATCCCCCATCGGGGGGAACGAGCCCAAACCGCCGAGGCGATCGTCACAGTGGAGAAGGTCGAGCGGACGCGGGTGGTCGAGGTGCTCGTTACCCTCCGGGGCGCCAAGCCCGACGAGACATCGGTATGACGTTCGTCTGGGTGATCCTCATCTGTCTCCTGCTTACCGCCTTCTTCTCGGCGGCTGAAATGGCCTTTGTCGCGGCCAACCGGCTGAAGCTCCGCCAT
>JACOUJ010000422.1 GCA_016177865.1 Candidatus Rokuibacteriota bacterium | reverse complement strand
TGACTGATCGGGGTCTGGTGAACATCGAGTCCCGGGCCCGCGACCCCGGGACCCACGACCCGGGTGAGGACGTCACGCTCAGTAAAAATCCCTACGAGCCGGCCCTCCTGATTCACAATCAAGACCCCGGGCTGGCGCCGGGCCACCATCTGAACGACCGTGTCATGGACCGTCGCGGTCTCGGGAATGCAGAGCGGCTCCGCCGGTTCCAGGGTATGGATGGTATCGGACAGCAGTGCCCCCTTGAGCTCCCGGAACTCGCTCTCGAGGGCTGCGGAATACTCGTCTTCAAACTCGGTCATCCCCCACTTCCTACAAAGTCCACCCTCGCGCGGGCGGACGCAAGACAGTCCAAATAAAGCGTACCCGAGTCGCAGCGGAATATCAAGCTCCACGGTGGTCAGACCAGCAGAGGGGACCAAACTCATTCAAAGCTCAAGAAACTTCGGAAATCGGGTCAGGTTCCGGCACCGGTGTTCCTCGACCACGAGCAAATCCTCGATCCTGACGGCTCCCCACTCGGGATAATAGAGTCCAGGTTCGATGGTCACGACATATCCAGGGTGCAACACCCATGCCACTTTGCTGACCCTGGGAGGTTCGTGGACTTCCAGGCCGAGCCCGTGCCCGGTTCCGTGGAAAAAGCCCTGCATTCGCCCCCCGACGAGCCCGGTCTCGAACCCGTGCCGCTCAAGGATGCGGGCCACCTCGGCGTGGATCTCTTGCCCTTCGACCCCGGCCCGGACCATCTCGATGCCTCGCAACTGAGCCGCCAACACCGCATCGTACATCCGACGGAGAGGGTCAGAGGCCCTCCCTTTGACCACTGTCCGGGTCATGTCGGAATAGTACCGGGTTCGACCGGACCGGGGGAAAATATCAAGGACGATGGACTGGTGAGGGCGGATGGGGCCGGAGCCCTGGTTGTGGGGATCCACGCCATCGAGCCCGCAGGCGACGATGGTGTGCTGGGCGACGCAGTCGTGCTCCATCAGCGTCACATTGATCACCTTCTTGAGATCCTCGGAGGTCAGGACCTTGCCCCGCCAGTAGACTGCATCACCCCGGATATCCGCTTCCCGGAGGACGGCAAGCGCCGCGTCCAGGGCCGCTTCGGTGTGGCGCTGGGTTTCTTCGATGTGGGCGATCTCTTCCTCGGTCTTCCGGATCCGGGACTCAAAGAACGGCTCGGGCTTTGTCCGAACTCGGTATCCGCGCTCCCGGAGCTGGTCGGCGTATTCCAGGCCGAAGTTGCCCGGGACCGCGAGGTCTGTCACCTCATACTCGTTCAGGACCACGGCAAGGGAGTCAATGACCGTCGGCTTCGCTGTCCCCCGCTGGCGAGCCTTGTCTTCGTAGTGAGACCGTGAGAGAACCTCATCCACGCGGGCCTGGCTCCTGCCGCGGTCCAGCTCGAGATCCGAGAGGAGGAGGATCTTTCGACCAGCAACTTCGAAGAAGACGAAGGGATCAGGGGCGAGAAACCGGCAGGCGTAATAGAGGTTGGAATCGGCTTCGCTTG
The DNA here is from genome assembly GCA_016177865.1 of Candidatus Rokuibacteriota bacterium. Classification (GTDB taxonomy): domain Bacteria; phylum Methylomirabilota; class Methylomirabilia; order Rokubacteriales; family JACOUJ01; genus JACOUJ01. Next base: position 2,979 of record JACOUJ010000422.1, on the reverse strand, counting down.
CCGCAATGAGGCAGATGGCTTCCCTGGGCTCAGACACGGTCCTTACGATACCACGGCCTCGCGGCCCTCCCAAAAACGGGGCCTGGGGGCAAGATGACTTGCGAGATCAGGTGAGGTAGATCTTGACGGGAATCAGGCGCGTCCCAATGGGTGCCGGACCCGGATGGAAGGCAACGCACGGCGGGAGGCCACGCGAGCTCCGTCAGCCAAGGCGACATACCGACCCTGAAAGGCGACTGCCGCCCCTCGAGCATCAGAGACTACCACCTCGATTTCTATCCGCCCACGCCCCCGCCGGCGGATCGCCTCGAGCAAGCGAGCGACTGCGGCGGCATCCAGCGGTCTGGCAAGCGCCTCGAAGTCGCCGGTCACGGGCCGCAAATAGCGGACGGTACTGTCCTGGATCACGGCATGCGCTTGAAGACCGTGATCCCGCAGCAGCAGCCAGACAGTTGCCCAACCCGCGAGCGTGGCGACCGCGTTCAGGCTGCCAGCGAACGCCGTGCCCTCATGGTTGGTGTTTGCCGCAAGGGGGGCGCTCAACACCACTTGGCCGTCGCGCCGACCCACGACACGAATGCCAAGGCGCTGCGTCACGGGCATCTCGGTTCGCAGCTTCGCTCTGAGTGCCCTGACGTGCTCAGACATGACGCTCCGCAATTCTTTCCGGTTTCCATGGACGTGTCAAGGTCCTCCGAAACCGGCCGTTGACCTAGGGCCTGGGCGCGGGCCTCACAATTGTGTATTATGAGGGCGTCCCAGAGTCCAGGCGATGCCTCTGATAGCGGATCAGACCCTTCTGACCCAGTTGACCGCCGAGCTCGGCAAGCGCGGAATCCGAATGCTCTTTGCCGAGACGAAAGAGAGGGCGCGCGAGACCATTCTGGGAATGATCCCCGATGGCGCCACCGTGATGGCCGGCAGCTCTCGCACGCTCGACGAGATCGGCGTCACCGGCGAGCTCAGGAGCGGTCGGTATCGCTACCTGAGGGACGACGTACGGGCGATTGACGACCCGGAGCGGCGACGCGAGAAGCGGCGCCAGTCCCTGCTCGCGGACTACTTCCTCGGCGGGGTCAACGCCATCGCCGCCACCGGGGAGATCGTCAACATCGACTCGAGCGGCAACCGCGTCGCGGGCTACGCCTTTGGCGGCAAGCGGGTCATCATGGTGGCCGGCCTGAATAAGATCGTCTCCACCCTCGCCGACGCGCTCGAGCGGAGCCGGGTCGTGGCCGCGGTTCAGGAGGCGCGGCGCGTGGGCCGCACCCCTCCATGCACCGACGATGGCGTCTGCCACAATTATGAGTGCTACCCGCCGGAGCGCCAGTGCGGTAAGCTCCTCATCATCGAGAAGGAGATCGTTCCGGATCGCATGACCGTCGTCCTCGTCGGACAACCGATGGGATTCTGAAGGAAGCTCGATGAGCTAACTGTAATATCCGCAGAGGAGAACGACAATGATACGACAACCTTGGGGATGGTTCTCGTTGCTGCTCGTAGTCTTCCTTGCCTTTCTGGCCCCGTGGGCCTCGGCCCAGGACGGCGCGATCAAGCTCGCCGACGGGGTGTACGGGATCAAAGGAGGCCGAGGCGGTGAGGCGATCAACACCGGTTTCGTCGTGGGCGACCGTGGGGTTTTTGTTTATAGCTGTGAAATCGGGGACTATGACCGCCGTGTTCAGGCCATTCAGAGTGTGGCCGGGGGCAAGCTGATCCGATTTGTCGCCAACGGTCACTACGCCGGTGACGACACCCTGTGCAATCATCTCTTCGCAGAGCAAGGCGCGTTGGTGTTAGGGTCCAAGGAGCTGGCCAGGCAACTGCTCCCCTACTGGCCGAAACGGATGGAGGAAGAACTCAAGCAGGGAAAGATCAAGAAGGAGTATCTCGAGGGGAAAAAGGTCGAGATGGCCATGCCTGTCATCACTTTCGATGACAAGATCACGCTCGACCTTGGGAGTCATCTGGTCGAACTGATCTTTGTCGGGAAGGCCCATACTCCGGACAACACCATTGCGTGGCTGCCGAAGGAGAAGGTCCTCTTCGTCAATGATCTCCTCTTCGTTGAGTTGCACCCCACGGCCGACGGCCGATCGGACATCGCGAACTGGCAGCGGATCCTGAGACAGCTCGCATCGTGGTCCCCCGTGACGGTTGTCCCGGGGCACGGGGTCTTCGCGCCTGGCAATGGGGCGAAGCCGCTCCTGGAGATGGACCGCTACTTCGACACAATGCGGGCCAGGATCAAGACCATGAAGGACGCGGGGCGGTCACTGGACGACATCAAGAAGGGAATCAGGGCGGAGCTTGGAGAGTTTGCGAAATGGCCGCGTGAGCGAGCCATCCCCGGCACCACCGAGCAGTTTTACCGCGAGCTTTCGACCAGCCGCTAGATCTAGGATCGAACGGAGGGAATACGATGGTGCCGACCAAGATTCGACGATTGGGACACGTAGCGCTGAAGGTCAGAGACATCGACACCTCGGTGAGGTTCTACACCGAGTGTCTCGGCTTCCAGGTCTCGGACGTAAACGAGCAAGGAATTGTGTTCCTGCGCCTTCCCGCCCACTCGGATCACCATACGATGAATCTCGTCCAATCGGATCGCGTCGGGCCGGGCGGGAACCAGAGCACCCTGGATCACATCTCCCTGGAGGTTGATAGCCTCGAGGACCTCAGGAAGATGAAGAGGTTCCTCGAGGAAAAGGGCGTCAAGATCCTGGGACCGCTCCGCCAGCGGGGCCCGGGAGGCGACAAGACGCTCGACTTCCTCGATCCGGACGGAAACAGCGTCCAGCTCTACTGCGAGATGGATCAGATCGGGTGGGACGGGACGAGCCGGCCGAAGGAGCAGTGGAACCGCCGGGTGTTCCCGGACTGAACGTGAACGAACCGCCTCAAGGAGGCCGCCATGAAGGGACATTGGACTCTTCGAATCCTCTGGTGCGCTGCGCTGATCGCAGGCGCCGTTATGGT
>JACOUJ010000291.1 GCA_016177865.1 Candidatus Rokuibacteriota bacterium | reverse complement strand
GTCGATTACGTCTTCCCGCCGCTCTACACCGAGGATCTGCTCCGAGACTACGTCGCGAATGCCCGGGCGCTTCGGGAGGCACTGGGGGCACAGCTCGTCATCGAGCCGATTCCCACCTACCTCCATCTCGATCTCCCACAGATGGGAGAAGCCGAGTTTGTCCGTCGCTTCTACGAAGCAAGCGGATGCGGGATGCTCCTGGACGTGGCCCACGCCTGGCTCTCTGCGCGCTACGCCGGTGTGTCGCCACGGGAGTTTCTCGCCACCCTTCCGCTCGAGCGGGTGGTCGAGCTTCACGTCGCCGGGACGGAGGAGGATCTCGAGTTAGACGGGCCCTGGATCGGCGCCACGGTGCCGGGGGAGGAGATCCTCGATCTCTCCCTCTATGCGGCCGAGCGCGCCCCGGGCCTTCGGGCGATCACCTTCGACGCGTTCTCGACTGCGCTCGATGCCGAGACGCTGCTCGCCGGCGTGCGCGCCATCCGCGATCACTTCGGGCTTCCCGCATGACCGGCCGCAGCCTCCACGACGCCCTGTTGCGGGTCTTGACCGATGGCGGGCTGCGTCAGAGGCTTCTCCGGGACGATCGCCGCGTAGCCGGAGTGCTGGGCGCTGAGGAGGCGGGCGTGCTGGCGCGGAGCGATCGTGAGCGCCTTCAGCGGATGGCACGCTTCATGGCGCGCCACTTCTACCGGGAGCGGATCGTGCGCCTGTTCCGGTATGGCCGGGCGCTGGCCCGCCAGGGCGGGCGCGACCCCCTGGAACTGCTGGGCTCGGCGGCCTTCCGAAATCTTCTCGACTCCGTCATTCTGGGCTCGGAAGCCTCGGCCGACGCCGTGGCCAGGCTGGTCGAAGGCGAGTTACTCGAAGCGCTCTCCGCGCCGTTCGGCCGGGACCTGATGCGCTACGAGGGAACGCTCTTTCGTGTCGAGGCCGGCCCGCGGCAGTGGAGCGGGGGAGATGGGCGACAGAATGGCTTCCCGGTGAGGTCGGCCCGCACGAGAATCCTCGAGTTGGAGTGGGACGTGACCGCGCTCTTCCCCGCGCTCCGCCGCGGTGATCCGGCTCCGGCCCTTCCCGCGCGGCAGCCCACGCGACTCCTCGTGGCCCTGTCCCCCCAGGGGCGCGTCAACTCGGTCCGTTGCCCGGACCCGCTCGTTCGATTCCTCGAGGCCCTGGATGGACGGCATGACGCGGCCCAGGCGGCGGGGGTGGCTGGTCTGAGAGAAAGCGATATCGCGCGCCTCCTCGGCCAGCTGACCGACCTCGGCGCCGTCGAGTGGCGCCCGTCGGAGGGAGGATGATGAAGGACGCAGCCGTCTACCCCGAGAAGGCCGAACTGCCCAAGGCCGTCACGGCCCTCGCAACGCAGATCGATGACGACGGCGGCCATGTCCTCGCGATCTATCAGGAGCCGGAGGGAGACCACTGGCAGTTCTTCTGCCTCCTCCCGCTCTCGAAGGTCGAGCCGACGCCATACCAGCGGAACCTCTCGAAGACCCATGTCAAGCGCCTCCAGGAGGTTTTGAAGAAGCTCGACCGCTTCGTCGACCCGATCGTGGCGATCTCCCCCCGGCCCGGCGTCTACTGGACCCCCAACGGGAACCACCGGCGCGAGGCGCTCTCCAAGCTCAAGGCGAAGCTGATCCCGGCGATCCTGATCCCGGACCCCGAGGTCGCCTTCCAGATCCTGGCGCTCAACACCGAGAAGGCCCACAACCTCAAGGAGAAGTCGCTCGAGGTCATCCGGATGGCGCGCGGCCTCGTCGAAGAGGGCTCGCGGGAGGACGAGGAGGCCTACGCCTTCCAGTTCGAGGCGCCTCACTTCCTCACCCTCGGGCTCCTCTACGAGGGAAACGCCCGATTCGCCGGGGGGGCCTTCGCCCCGATCCTCAGGCGCGTGGACAAGTTTCTGAAAACTCCGCTGCCCAAGGCCCTCGAGGAGCGCGAGCGGCGAGCGGAACTGGTGCGGAAGGCCGACGAGACGCTCACGGCGGTCGTGCAGAAGCTCAAGAAGCGGGGGATCAATCACCCCTACGTCAAGAACTACGTCCTCGCCCGCACGACGCCGCTCAGCCGGCAGCGGAAGACGCTTCCCTCGTTCGATCAGACATTCGAGAAGCTCATCGACAACCTCAAGGAGTTCGACGTCACGAGGATCCGGTACGAGGACATCGCCCGCGTCGCCATCATGGCCGCGGCGACGACGTAATGGAGGAGGAATCACAACATGCTCAGGCCGACAACGGCGTTCATAGCCCTGTTGAGCGTTATCCTAGCCGGGACCTTCTCGGCCTTCGCCGAGCCCCTGCCTTCCCTCAAGATCCTCGTTCCGGCCAACCCCGGGGGAGGCTGGGACCAGACCGGCCGCGCCGTCGAGCAGGCCCTCCGCGCGGAGAAGCTCGTCACCGGCGCGATCCGGCTCAGCAATCGCGGGGGGGCCGGCGGGACGATCGGGCTCGCCGAGTTTGCGAAGTCGAAGGGAGAGGGCGGATCGCTGATGGTCATGGGCCTCGTCATGGTCGGTGCGATCCTCACCAACAAGTCCCCGGTGACCCTCGAGTCTGTGACGCCGATCGCCCGGCTCACCTCCGAGTACCTCGTCATCGCGGTGCCCGAGTCCTCGAAGATCCGGACCCTGCGCGACTTCACGGAAGCGCTCAAGAAGGATCCGGGGGCGGTCGCGATCGCCGGAGGCTCGCGCGGCGGTTCTGACCATATCCTTGCGGCCCTGGTTGCGGAGGCAGTCGGCGCGCCGCCGGCCAAGGTCAACTACGTCGCCTACGCGGGCGGCGGCGAGGCGGTGGCTTCCCTCCTCGGCGCCCAGGTGGTCGCCGGGATCAGCGGCTACGGCGAGTTCCAGGCCCACATCGAGTCGAAGAAGCTCCGGGCCCTCGCCTTGAGCGCCCCCGCGCGGATCCCCGGGATCAATGTGCCCACCCTCAAGGAGCAAGGGGTGAATGTCGAGTTCGGGAACTGGCGCGGGGTCGTGGCGCCTGAAGGGACCAGCGCGGCCAACCGGAAAGCGCTCCTCGACACCGTGGACTCGATGGTGAAGTCGGCCTCATGGAAGGCTGAACTCAGGAAGCAGAACTGGGAGGACGCCTACCTCGCGGGTGACGCCTATGCCCGGTTCATCCGCGCGGAGAATGAGCGCATCGGCGCGGTCCTCAAGGGCGTCGGGCTCGTGAAGTAGGCCCGTGCGCGCAAGCGGCGGAGCCTTCGCGGTCGCCGTCGGCGTTGTCGGGCTGGGCCTCTTCCTCCTTCTCGGCGCGCGGGGCATCGCGGGCGATGCGCCCTACGCCGGCGTCGGGCCTCGGGCGTTTCCCATCCTCGTCGGCGGTGCGCTTGTTCTGGCGGGGGGCGCGCTGCTCCTTCGTGTTCTTCGAGGGCGCGCGTTCCCCGAGCCCCCCCGAGCCGAGCGTCCCGCCCTCGCCTGGATCCTCTCGGGCCTGATCCTGGCCGTGCTCCTGTTCCAGCCGCTCGGCTTTGCCCCGAGCGCGGCGATCGCCTTCGTCCTCACCGCGCGCGGCTTCGGGGCCCGGCGATGGGGCCGGGGCCTGGTGCTCGGGCTCGCCCTGGGCCTCGCGGTCTATCTCGTCTTCTCTCGGGCGCTCGGCGTCTCGCTCCCGGGCGGCCCGCTCGACTGGCGGTAGCCCGTGGAGACCCTCGCGGCGCTGGCTCACGGCTTCGGCGTCGCCCTCACGCCTATCAATCTCGTCTTCGCGTTCGTGGGCGCGGTCCTGGGCACCACGGTCGGCATCCTCCCCGGCGTGGGGCCTGCGCTGACCGTCGCCCTCCTCCTGCCCGTGACCTACAACCTCGCCCCGACCGCGAGCTTTATCATGTTCGCCGGGGTCTACTACGGCGCCATGTACGGCGGCTCGACGACTTCGATCCTCATCAACACCCCCGGGGAATCGGCCTCCATCATCACGGCCGTGGAAGGGTACCAGATGGCGCGCCGGGGCCGTGGCGCCGCGGCGCTGGCCACAGCAGCCGTCGGCTCGTTCGTCGCCGGCACGCTCGCGACGATTGGTCTCACCTTCCTGGCCCCGCTCCTCGTTTCCGTCGCGCTCTCGTTCGGCCCCGCCGAGTACTTCTGCCTCATGCTTCTCGCCTTCACGACCGTGTCCGCGGTCCTCGGCGAGTCGCGCCTCAGAGGGATCATGAGCCTCCTCCTCGGCCTGGCTCTCGGCCTCGTCGGGATCGACACGCAGACCGGCCAGGCGCGCTTCACCTTCGGGATTCCCGCCCTCCTCGATGGCGTGGGGATGGTCCTCGTCGTGGTCGGGCTCTTCGCCGTGGGCGAGACGCTCTACGTGGCGAGCCACGAGAGCGATGGCGGGACGGAAGTCGCGCCCATCCGGGGCTCGGTCTGGATGACGCGCGAGGAGTGGCGGCGCTCGTGGAAGCCCTGGCTGCGCGGCACGCTCCTCGGCTTTCCGATCGGCGCCCTGCCCGCAGGGGGCGCGGAGATCCCGACGTTTCTCTCCTATCTCACCGAGAAGCGCCTCAGTGCTCATCCGGAGGAGTTCGGCAAGGGCGCGATCGAGGGCGTGGCGGGGCCGGAGGCCGCAAACAACGCCGCGGCGGCCGGGGTGCTGGCCCCACTCCTCACCCTCGGGCTCCCCACCTCCGCCACCGCGGCGATCCTCCTCGCCGCGTTTCAGGGGTACGGGCTCCAGCCGGGGCCGCTTCTCTTCGAGCGCTCGCCGGACCTCGTCTGGGGCGTGATCGCCAGCCTGTACATCGGCAACGTGATGCTCCTCATCCTGAATCTCCCGCTGGCGCCCCTCTGGGTTCGCCTGCTCGCGATTCCGCGCCCGTGGCTCTATGGCGGGATCATGGTCTTCGCCCTCCTGGGGGCCTATGCCGTCAACGGCTCGACCGCCGATCTCGTCATCCTCGTCGTGATCGGGCTCCTGGGCTACGTGATGCGGGTCTACGACTTTCCGGTCGCGCCGGTGCTGGTCGGGATGATCCTGGGGCCGCTGGCCGAGCAGCAGCTCCGCCGCGCGCTCGCGATCAGCCGGGGCGATCCATCAGTGTTCCTGACCCGGCCCATCGCCGCCGGGCTTCTGGCTGTGACGGCCGCGGTCCTCGTCGCGCCGGCCCTGGTCAAGCTCCTGCGGCGCGGTCTGACGCCCCGTCACACCCCGCCCGCGCCTTGACACCCAGGGCCGGCCCTGGTAGCGTTCACGAATCAAATCCCCCCAGGATCTCGCCTCCTGGGCCGAGGAGCCCGCGCGCTGAATCACGTGTTCGAGACCTCCAGGGCCCGCGATGAGTAAGTGGGACCTCGCCTTGCTCATCGTGTCCCTGGGGTTCGCCGGCCTGGTGAAGGGCGTGACCGGCATGGGCCTGCCGCTCTTCGCAACGCCAATCCTCGCTGGCATATTCGGCGCGCGGACGGCCGTCGTGATCATGAGCATCCCGTCCTTCGTAGCGAATGTCCTCCTGGCTTACGAGGGGCGCCGGATCCTCACGGCGGCCCGTGAAGTCTGGCTCGTTGCGCTCTCAGGCGCCGTGGGCGTGGTCGCCGGGCTCCTGTTGCTCGTCCGCCTCGACCCAAACCTCCTTGCCCTCGTCATTGCCGGCGTCGTGTTCCTCATCCTCGCGTGCGGAGACCGCGTCCTTGGTACCGACCCCAAGACGGTCTCGACGAGGCTGATCGGGCTGCTGGTCGGAGGGTTTTCCGGCCTGATCCACGGTGGGACGTCCATTTCCGGTCCCCTTTTGGCCGGTTACCTCCACGCAAGGCGGGTTCCCTCGAGAGAGTTCGTCGCGTCCATTGCAGTCATCCTCCAGGTCTTCTCAATCGTGAACGTCATCGGGCTCTGGCGGCTGGGACTGTACGACCGAACGACCGTCACGACCGGCCTCCTCAGTCTCATCCCATCGCTGCTTGCGTTTTACCTGGGCATCCGCGTACGAGACCGCTTGAATAACGCGACGTTCCGGAAGGTCATCAGCGTCCTGCTCGTGCTTTCGGCGCTGAACCTGCTGGTCCAGGGGCTGCGCGGCCTGGGCGTCCTCCCGTAGGCAGGGAACATGGGCGCGGGACCAGACGGGCAGTGTCCGGCGTGTGGATCCAGAGACGGCCACGTGGTGTGGCGAGGCCTCCGTCACGGCGCTCGCCGGTACGACTATGTCCGGTGCGCCGGCTGCGGCCTCGTTGCCCAATCTCCCTTTCCCACGCCCGACGAGATCGCCCGGGCTTACGAGGATCCCGAGTACGACGAGGCCTACTATCGCGCGCGGGTGACCTGGTATGAGCGGCAGTGGCGGTACTACGCCAAGAAACTTCTCCCGCACCTCAATCCTGAGAGCCGGGTTTTGGATGTGGGGTGTGGCTACGGCGGGCTCCTGAAAACGCTGCGGGCGCTGGGAATCCGGGATGTCGTCGGGATCGACCTCTACTCTCCCACGAGAGAATTGACCACCCGGGAATTCGGGGTCAACGTCATCTTCGCCGAGTTCGAGTCCTATGATTTCGGCGACCACCGGTTCGATCTCATCGTGAGCCAGCACACGCTGGAGCATGTGCCGAATCCCGTCTCGGTGCTGCAAAAGATGACCACCCTCCTGAGACCTCAGGGGCGCCTCGTTGTCTCGGTTCCGAATTTTGCTTCTCGGGCTTCACGTTGGTTTGGCCCACGGTGGCTTTTCGCGAGGACGCCGCAGCACCTCTACCTCTACACGGCCTCAATCCTCGCGCGACTCCTGACGCAGGCGGGCCTCCGAGTGGAGCCGGTGGATTGGTTCGACTACTACCACAACGTGGCGGGCTATATGGGGTCGGTTGAGTGGGATCGGTGGGGAACGCCCGGTCGAGCGCTCCGCCTGGCGGCCCGGTTGGCCGTAGAGCCTTTGGTCGCTTGGGACGGCCTGGCCCACCAGGGTGCCTCCATCTGCCTCCATGCCCTCCGGCCGCTCGCTGCAGGAGACTGACCGCACAAACCGCCCGCGGGCTGTCACGGCCGAATGCGAGATATACGGCGCAAAGCGAAAAATGATTTATTGGTACCCGAGAAGGCTGGAGGAAGATAGGGGAAACTGT
>JACOUJ010000290.1 GCA_016177865.1 Candidatus Rokuibacteriota bacterium | reverse complement strand
CAGGTTCAGGACGATGCTGGGGAGCGAGTATGACAAGAGCTTCTCCCGTCCCCAGGCCGGTCCCCCTGCCGCCAGGGCCCGGACTGTGGAGGGAGCGCGTTCCCATCCTCGCCCCCAGATCGTGATGGGCAGGTCCTGAAGCTCAGCGAAGAATCGGCCCCGGAAGGGATAGTAATTCCCGGTGAATCCGACCTGTACGACGAAACGCTGTCTCTCTTCCAGTGTCGGCTCCACGGGCCGATGGATCGCGGGGGAGCAGTGGCAGGGGAGGTAGTGGAGATTCGTCAGACCTACGCGGCGGAGGGCCTCGATGGCGTAGCGCTCTTTGGTGCAGAAGAGGTCGTACGGCTCGATCTGCTCGAACGGCGCAGTGAATAGTGGATTGTCCACGAACACGTTAACCATCATCGCTCCCGTCGCGCGCTTCATCGCCCGGATGAAATCTGGCGGGAGGGACTCCCCCTTGAGGATAAGGACGAGATCCGGTCTCCACTGCGTGGCGAGGGCGAGGATCCCCCGACGGATCCATCGCTGGTAGATCGTCTTGACTCCCTTATTCTTGTAGAGTGGGCTCAGCCGGCGGTAGCCGACGCATCGGACCTCGTGCCCATCGGCCTGAAGCGCCGAGCGCCAGTCCTCCCCCCATCCTTCTCGGGGGGGCCAGTAGGGCACCACCACCAACGCACGCATCAGAAGAATCCTCACCCGAGGCGAGTGAGGGTCACGCCGGCGATCACCGCACCCGCGCCCACGAAGAGCGGGACGGTGAGTAATTCCTGACCGAGGATGACCGAGACGGCTCGAAAGGTGGCGAGTTCGGTCGGAGGAATGCCCTGCTGAACGTACTTGATGGAGGAATAGACACACCCCCAGATCAAGACCGTGAGGAGAAGGGCAGGGACAACCCAGGCCCGAGGGGTCTTCACCTCAGAGTGCGCATGTCCTCGGGGAAGTTGGACGAGTAAGAGTGGGATTTGACGACGCCGTCGTTCCGGAAACGGACCGTCAGCTGCTTGGTCAGTTCCTTGTCTGTGCTCCGGGCGACATAGAGCCAGCCCGATGGTCAGTCCCGCGCAGGCCGCGAAGAGAAGGAGACACCCAATGAAGAGACTCGCCCGCCGCATCACTCTCGTCCCCCTTCATTTCATGGAATGGTGGCGTTATAACATAGGGGTCTATCGCTGTCAAACCACGCGGGTGAGAGGAGGGCGTCATGCCATTCATCAATTGGGCCGAGGTGCGGGAGGAACAGGTGGCCGACGGCATCGTGCGGCAGATGGTGACGGCCGAGAAGATGATGTTTGTCCGGTGGCGCTTCGGGTCGGGCTTGCATGTCCCGGCCCACAGACACCCCAACGAGCAGATCGCCTACATGCTCAAAGGGGTGATGGAGCTCCGAATTGATCGGGAGCGAAGGCGACTTCTGCCGGGCCAGGTCTGTTGGATTCCCGGCAACGTCGAGCATGAGGCGTGGTTCCCCGAGGAGGCGGAGGTGGTGGATATCTTCAGCCCGCCCCGGCAGGACTTCCTCACGGGCCAGGATGACTACCTCCGCCGCGGATAATTTGATAAGCTTGGAATTATGAAACTCAAGGTTGGCGCCCTACAGGCCGAGGAGCGGCACGTCGAGGGGTTCAGAGCCCTGAGCCATCTCACCCGCCTCAAGATCTTCTTTTACCTTGTGCGCAAGGGGGAAGAAGGGGACAGCGTGGGGAACATCCTGGCCGCCCTGGAGGTCGCCGGCCCGACCCTCTCCCATCACCTGGACATCCTCTTCTATTCCGTCCGTCGGGAGATGGTCTCGGAGTTGGTTCGCCTGCTGACGGCCTGCTGCTGAGACTCCACATGGAGACGGCGATCAGCGAGGCGCGCCCCGCGGACCTTCAAGCAGTCCTCGCTCTCCTCCGGGATGCCGATCTTCCCCTCGAGGGCGTAACCGAGCACTTCGGCCAGTTCCTCGTTGCGCGGGCGAACGAGCGGGTGGTTGGGGCCGCGGGGCTGGAGCTTTACGGGGAGGCCGCCCTCCTTCGCTCCGTCGTCGTCCACGCGGAATGGCGGGGGCGCCGCCTGGGCGAGCGCCTCACCGAAGCGGCGCTGGCGCGGGCCCGGGCGAAGGGGATCCGTGAGGTCTATCTCTTCACCAAGACGGCTGCGGATTTCTTCCGGCGGTTTGGATTCCAGCCCATCCCGCGGGAGGCGATGAATCCTGCCGTCAAGGTCTCCGTTCAGTTCCAGACCTGCTGCACCGCAAACGAAGTCTCGATGGCGCTGATCCTCGGATGACCCCCGGCCGGGAGTTCGTGGCCGGGTTCCGCGAGGCCCTGCCCGTCGCGGTCGGGGTGGTCGTCTACGGGGCCGTTTGGGGAGCGCTGGCTGTTCAGGTCGGGCTTCCGCTCGGCGCCGTCGTCCTCATGTGTCTCGTGGTCTCTGCCGGGGCGTCACAGTTCGTGGCCGTCCCGATGATCGCCGCCGGGAGCGCCTCGTGGACGATCGCCGCTACCACCTTCCTCGTCAACCTCCGACACGCCCTGATGGCCGCCAGCCTCGCGCCCCGCCTCCGCCACGTCCCCATGCGGTGGCTGGCTTTTTTGGCCCACGGGATCAATGACGAATCCTTCGCCCTGACGACCGCGCGCTACGTGGGCCGCCCGATCTCTGCAGCCTACTTTGTCGGCAGCGTGGCGGCCGTGTACGGAGGGTGGTATCTCGGTGCGGTGACTGGGGCGATTTCCGGGACGCGACTTCCGAACCCCTACCGCTTCGGCCTCGACTTTACGTTCCCGGCGGTCTTTCTCGCGCTCGTGGTTCCCCAACTCCGGGATCGCTGGGGTTGGTCCATCGCGGGTGTCGCCGCCCCCCTGGCGCTCCTTGGGGCCTGGCTCTTGCCCGGAAAATGGTACATCATCCTCGCTGCGCTCGGGGCCAGCGCCCTCGGGGCGGCGATGCGAAGGGATCGAGGATGACCGGCCGGCTTCTCTGGACCATCGTCGGCATGGGGATCGCCACGTACCTGACCCGCGCTCCGCTGCTCCTCTTCTTTCATCATCTTGGGCATCATCTGAGGCTTCCCCCATGGGTGGAGCGCCTCCTCCAGGCCCTCCCCCTGGCCATACTGAC
>JACOUJ010000289.1 GCA_016177865.1 Candidatus Rokuibacteriota bacterium | reverse complement strand
GTCCCACCCCTGATCAATTCGATTCCCGCACCGCCCCCCCCGGGCGCGGCAGACTCCGAAATGGAGGTGAGGAGTTGTCGCGTTCCCGGTCATCCCGGAGCGGCCGAGGGCCGTGCCCCGCTGGATCCATTCTCCCTCCTGGGCGGAGATCGCGCTCAAGTGGTGGTAGCTTGTCGCGAGGTCTTCAGAGTGGGCAAGGATAATCATTTTCCCTGAGATCGGCCCTTCGGTCACCCGGAGGACGGTTCCGTCTGCTGCGGCCAAGACGGGAGTCCCCACAGGGGCGCGGATGTCGATCCCATAGTGCTGCCAGGAACGACGCAGCCCCGCTCCTCCGGTCCAGTCGCCATATCCAGAGATGACCGGCGGGGGGACGGGGAGAGGCCGAGCACACGCTGGGAGAAGAATTCCAAGAAAGAGGAGACAGAGAAAACCGATCTGCCGCGCTACCACGCGAGGGCGTGGGCCCCTCGGCGCGGGTCCGCGGCGGCGCGGCGAATCTCCCCCTCCAGAGTAATGGCGCAGACACATCCGGCCCGCCAGGCCCAGTCGTCCCACCAGACGACCTTATGCCTCCATGTAACCAACTCTTCTCCGACAGCACTCGGGATGCGGGATTCGAGATTGAGCCGCCCGGGGTAGCTCTGATGTGGCCAGAATGAATCAGGGAAGGCGAACGTCGCGAAGCGCGGAGCCTCTACGGCATCCTGGGGCGGAAGCCCGAAGACCAGAACATTGAGGAAGACTTGGAGCATTGCCTGACATTGCGCGTCGCCGCCGGGGGTGCCGAAGGGCATGAACCCTCGGCCATTCTTCATGGCGATCGCGGGGTTCGGAGTAAGGCGCGGCCGCTTCCCCGGGGCCAGGGCACTTGGGTGGGCCGGGTCGAGCCAGGACTGATGGCCACGCGGCGAGGCCACGAAGCCGCACCCTGGGATAATTGGCCCGTCAGATCCGGGATCGCTCGGCGTGGCGGAGAAGCAGTTTCCCTCGCGATCGACGACGCAAACATAACTTGTGTCGTGAGCCGCAGGCTCCCTTGGCGCGAGGTCTCCTCGGGAGACGAAACCTGCCCACGCCTTTCCTTCCTGAATCGACGCACGGCGCTCTCGGGCATAGGCCGGGTCAAGGAGGTGTGGGGGGATCTTGACCATCGCCGGGTCGCCGTAGTGAAGCTCCCGGTCAGCAAAGGAGAGCTTCAGCGCCTCGGTGAGGCGGTGGATGTAGGCGGCGCTGTTATGGCCGAGGGACCTCAGATCCTCCCCCGCCAAGAGATTCAGGGTCTGCGCGAGGACCGGTCCCTGAGACCAGAAGCCGCACGTATAGACCCGGGAGTCTCCGAACTGAACACTCACCGGCGGCTCGATTCGCACTCGATAATTGGCCAGGTCTTCTGCCGCGAGAAGGCCTCCGTGCTCTTCGTGGTAGGAGAGAATCCGGCGGGCGATCTCGCCTCGATAGAAGACGTCCCGCGCGGCGGCGATCCCCACTTTCCGACCACCTCCGGCCCGGTGTGCGGCCTGGATCATTACGTCCAGGCTCCAGGCGAGATCAGGCTGTTTCAGGATCTGGCCGGCCTCGAGGGGACGGCCCTCAGGGAGATAGAGGGCGGCGTTTTCGGGCCACTGACCGAAGTCGGCCACATTCTCCTGGATGTGCGTCGCCGTGAACGGGCTTACGGGGAAGCCATCCCGGGCCAGTTCAAATGCCGGGGTCGCAACTTCGGGGAAGGATTTCGTCCCCCAGCGCTCCAGCGCCGTCAGCCAGGCGTCCGGGGCCGCGGGGACAACCGTCCGGAGGATGCCGGGAGGGAGATCCCCGTTGCAGTGCTCCCGGAAAAATTCTCTCGAGGCCCGGCTGGGCCAGGTCCCGAGCCCGTCAATCGTCGTGACCTCACCGCTCTGGGCGAGGGCGATCATAATGGGGGCGACACCGGCAAGACTCACCATATCGTTATGAACCACGCCGAGGGCGAGACCGGCCGCCACCCCCGCATCCACAGCGTTTCCCCCGGCCTCGAGGAGGCGAACGCCCACCTGGGCGGCAAGCGGGTGGCCCGCGGCGATGGCCCAGTGGCGCCCCATCACGTTCTGTCGGCTCATGCGCTCTCGGGCGCCCGCGGGTTGCGACGTGCGATCAACGGTCATCGATTCCTGCTCGCTTCGTCACATGGAAGCACAGTAGGGGTCGAGGCGTCAACTTTGGCGGAGAAAGAACGGGGAGCGAGGCGGGGCTATGCCGGTATGAATTGGCCCTCGGCAGTTCGCCGGACTCGCCCCTCCTGTTCGAGCTTGATCAAATGAGATTCGACGGAGAGCTGAGCGACAGGGTGGAGAACCGACGGGGTACTGACATAAACGGTCGCCACGATTTCGGGGATCGTGCGGCCACCGGCCCTGAGGGCTTCGAGGATCATCTCTTCCCTTTGAAAGCGGTGGGCGATGTACTCCTCGATTTTTTCCTTGGGGCTCTCGATGACCCGCCCATGGGCCGGGTAGATCCGGGTCAAGTCCAGATCCAGGAGGCGGCGAAGAGATTCGAGATACGCTGCCATGTCGCCGTCGTCGGGCGGGATCACCGTGGTCGTCCCTTCGAGAATCAGATCGCCCGTGAAGAGGGCCCGCTCTTCTCGGAGGTAGAAGGAAAGATGATCAGAGGCGTGACCGGGGGTGTGGATGGCGAGGAGGTGGAGGCCGTCCACTTCCGTCACATGTCCGTCATGAAGCGACTCCATAGGGACGGGGAGGGTCCCATCCCGAAAGATGAGCTTGGCGACCGGGGTCTCCGGGAACACCCTGCGGAGTTGAGTGACTCCCCCCATGTGGTCCACGTGGCGATGGGTAAGAAGTATCCGGCTGGGCTCGTCGAGACGAGCGCGCTCCAGGTGCCGGAGGAGATTTGGAAGATAGCCAGCCACACCGGCCCCCGTGTCAATAAGGACCGGGGCGTCCCGGCCCACCAAGTAGGTATTGGTCCCGGGGCCGGTCATGAGGCCGGGGTTGAGTCCGAGGACCCGACTGACGTGTTCGCTGAGGGTTGCGACTTCGGGGAAGCCTGTCATTCGCGCTCAGTGGGCCTCCAATAGATCGCGCCAAACCGCAGCCGTGAATAGGAGTGCCGTTCCAAATGACGAACCAGACGAGGCCCGAGGGAGGAGGGCACCGGAGTGTACGTAGTTGGTACATGAGGATGCCTGACGACTGAGAACGAAGTATGGCGAAGTCAGTTGGGACGGCACTAGAGGTGGATGAGTTGGGCGACTCGCTCGCGGTGATAGTTTGCGTCGCCGAAGGTGACCTCAGAAGACTTGGCGCGCTTGAAGTAGAGATGGAGATCGTGGTCCCAGGTGAAGCCGATCCCGCCGTGGATCTGGATCCCGTCTTGAGCCACCTTCCGATACGCGTCCGACGCGTAGGCCTTGGCCATCGACGCGGCCAGGGAATCCTCGGGGACATCCTCTGAGACGGCCCAGGCGGCGTAATAGGTGATGGATTTGGCGTTCTCCGTGAGGAGGAGCATGTCCGCGCACTTGTGCTTGACCGCCTGATAGGTCCCGATGGGCTTTCCGAAGGCCTGACGAACCTTAGCGTACTCCGTGCAGATCTCGAGAACCTTCTGGGCTCCCCCACACATCTCGGCGCACAAGCCCACGGTGGCCCGGTCGATCACGCGCTGGAGGATTCGCCATCCGCGGCCCGCCTCGCCGAGAAGCGCATCGGCCGGCACGCGGGTCACCGAAAAGGTCACCTCGCAGAGCTTGCGGGTGTGATCCATGGTGGGGAGGAGCATGACGGTGACGCCCGGGCTCTCACGGGGGAGGAGGAACAGACTGACCCCCGCCTCCGGCCCGTTCCCCGTTCGGGCCGCCACCACAAGGGCATCGGCAGTATGGGCATCAGGGACGAACAGCTTGGTCCCCGTAAGGACGAAGGCGTCGCGGTCCCTCTTCGCCGTCAGGGTCATTCCCTCGGCATCCCACCGTCCGTTGGGCTCGGTCCAGGCCAATGTGACCCGCGCCTCCCCTGTCGCGATTCGCGGGAGCCACGCCTTCTTCTGGGTGCCGTCCCCTCCCTCGAGGATGGCGAGACCGCCCAGGAGAAGGGTGGAAAAGTACGGCCCAGGGAAGACGACCCGCCCCATTTCTTCCAGGATAACCGTGAGGTCTACGAAGCTCCCCCCGGCCCCCCCGTACTCTTCCGGATAGATGAGGCCAAGCCATCCTAGCTCCGCCATCTTCTGCCACAGCTCAGGGGTGATCCCCGCCGTGCTGTCCATCATCTCTCTCACAAACGCGGAACGGGACTCCTCCGCGAGGAATTTTCTCGCCGTCTCCCGCAGCATCTCCTGCTCAGGACTGAACCCGAAGTCCACGGCTCTAATCCTTGGGGAGCCCGAGGACCCGCTCCCCCACGATGTTTCGTTGGATCTCCGTGGTCCCGCCCTCGATGGTGTTGCCAAGGGAGCGGAGGAATAGATGCTGCCAGAGCCCCCCCTCAATCGCCCAGCGCGAGCCTGTGGTGAGTTGGGCGTATGGCCCCTCGATCTCCATGGCGAGAGCCTGCAGCCGCTGGTGGGTTTCGGACCAGAAAATTTTCCCGGTCGAGCCCTCGGCCCCGGGGAGCTCGCCCCGCAGGAGCTTGGTGATAGCCCGATAGCCGGTGTACTTGAAGGCTTCAGTCTCGATCCAGAGCTGGGCCAGCTTCTGGCGGATGATCGGGTTCCGGGCCGCCGCGCCTCCATTTCGCCGAGCCAGAGCGATGAGATGGTCCAGGGCCATCCGAAGACGGATCTGAAGGCCGAACCCGAGCGCCATCCGTTCATACATGAGGGTGGTCAGCCCTACCTGCCATCCATTCCCCACCCCACCGAGGATACTGGCGGCCGGGACCCGCACGTTATCGAAGAAAATCTCGTTGAACTCGGCATCCCCGGTGAGCTGTCGGAGAGGACGCACGGTAATCCCGGAGGAGTGCATATCCACGAGGAAGTAGGTGATTCCCTGATGCCTTGGAGCCTTGGGGTCCGTCCGCGCGAGGAGCATGATCCAGTCGGCGACGTGGGCAAGACTCGTCCAGACCTTTTGGCGGTTGACCACAGAGTGGTCCCCGTCCAACACCGCTCGGGTTTGAAGCGAAGCGAGATCCGAGCCGGCATTGGGCTCGGAGTACCCCTGGCACCAGATCTCTTCGCCAGAGAGGATCTTGGAAAGGAGGCGCTGCTTCTGCGCGTCGGTCCCGTAGGCGATGATGGTTGGTCCGGCCAGGTAGATGCCGAGGAGGTTCAGAATTGGCGGGGCCTTGGCCTCGGCCATCTCCTCGTTGAAGATGAGTTCCTCCATATAGGAAAGATCGCGTCCTCCATACTCCTTGGGCCACGTGAGCCCGAGAAAGCCTGCGCCGAAAAGCCTCCGCTGCCAGTCGCGGAGAAAACTATGGAGCTCGACCGGACTATCTGGGCCAAAGAGTGGGCGACTCCCCCAGTCCGGAGGGACATTCGCCCTGAGCCAGCCGCGAACTTCGTCGCGGAACTGAACCTGCTCAGCGGTTAACGAAAAGTCCATCTATGGCTCCTTGGGCCGATGCACTGAACGAGCGTTCATTGAGAGTCTAGCTTGGCCACAGGGGGAAAGCAAGAGGGCATCTTCGTGTATACTAACTCCGTGAGTTCGCGAGGAGGAATTGCCACGGGGGTTCTCGCGCTCGCCCTTTGGGGTTGCGCGACCCCCCAGCCCCGTGGTCTGGGTCCTGGCCGGGTAGAGGCCGACGGGCGTCAAATCGTGGCGGAGCGAGGTGGGGTTCGGGCCACCGTCACCCTTGACGCGTGGACCGGGGACCCACGGGACCTGGGCCGAACTCTTCTGCCTTTTCGCCTCGTGGTCGTGAACGAATCGACGCAGATGGTCCGCCTTCCCCCAGAGCGGATCAGTCTTTTCGACCAGGAGCGCCGCCAGTGGCGCCCCCTGAGTTCTGCCGAGGCCCACGCCCTGGTTTCAAGCGGCCGGGCGACGTCGGGACCGATCTTCTCCTTTGGCATCGGAGGGGGAAGCGGGCCGGCGGGAAGTCGAGTCGAGGGGTTCGTCTATTTCCCCCGCCTCGATCCCGCGGTGAGTCGCTTCACTCTACTCCTCTCGCCTGAGGGCGCGGAGGAGCTGTCCTTCGATTTCGCCATGGGGACGCCATGAGCGAGAGCGGTGCGGACATGACAGCGGGTGATCCCTTTGCTATAGTGAGTTTTTTGGTGGTGACCCCGTGAGGAGGACCGAATGAACGTCTGTGTCGTCGGGACCGGGTACGTCGGGTTGGTGACCGGGGCCGTCTTCGCCGACCTCGGTAACGACGTCATCTGCATGGACTCCGATCGGGCCAAGATCGAAGGTCTTCTGCGCGGGCTCATGCCGATCTATGAACCAGGGCTCGAGGAGATGGTTCACCGCAACGTGGAGGATGGTCGTCTTGCCTTTACAACGAGCCTCGAAGAGGGCGTCCGCCGGTCGGAGATCATCTTCATTGCAGTGGGAACTCCGCCGAAGGCCAATGGAGAAACGGACCTGTCGGCTGTGGAAGACGTGGCCCTCGGGATCGCTCGGGCGATGGACCGGTACCGGGTCATCGTGAATAAGTCCACCGTCCCGGTTGGGACGGGGGACCTCGTCCGTGAGATCATCCAGCGGAACCAGCGCCGGCCAGTGAACTTCGATGTGGTCAGTAACCCTGAATTTCTCCGGGAGGGGTCCGCCATCGAAGATACCCTGCGTCCAGATCGGATCGTGATCGGGGCGCCAACCCGTCAGGTGGCGATGACCCTGCTAGAGCTCTACGCCCCCCTGGAGAGGCCGATGATCATTACGGATGTCCACTCGGCCGAGATGATCAAGTACGCCTCCAACGCCTTTCTCGCCGCCAAGATCTCGTTCATCAATGCGATCGCGAATATCTGCGAGGCCGCGGGGGCCGATGTCTCGGATGTCGTAAAGGGGATGGGGCTCGACCCCCGGATCGGATCGAGCTTCCTCCAGGCGGGCCTCGGGTTCGGGGGGTCCTGCTTTCCGAAGGACTCGGACTCCTTGATTCAGAGCGCGTCGAATTTCGGGTGTGAGTTTAGGCTCCTCAAGGCCGTCATGGAGACGAACCGGGAGCGGGCCTCGCGATTCGCGGAATTGATCCAAAAGGTCCTGGGCCCCCTCGACGGTCGCACCATCGCCGTCCTGGGGCTGGCCTTCAAACCCAACACCGACGACATGCGGGAGGCCAAGTCTATCGAGGTCATTCAGCTGCTCCACGCGGCCGGGGCCACGGTGAAGGCCTACGACCCGGCCGCGACGGAGAATGCCAGAAGACTCCTTCCCCCCGAGGTTCGGTATGGTCAGTCCTCTTACGAGGCCGCAGAGGGCGCCGACGCCGTTGCGATCGTGACCGAGTGGAACGAGTTCAAGCTCTTGAACCTCGAGCGCCTCAAGCAGGTGATGCGACGCCCCTTGCTCTTCGACGGTCGCAACATTTACGAGCCCGAGCGTCTCCGCAAGCTTGGCTTCGAGTACCACTCGGTCGGGCGGCGGCCGGTCTATCCCGGATCATAAGATGCGTGTC
>JACOUJ010000288.1 GCA_016177865.1 Candidatus Rokuibacteriota bacterium | reverse complement strand
TTATGTCGTCTCCCCCTTCTGCCTGGTGCGGGCGCGGCGGACGATCAGGAGCTCCGCCGCCGCGACGACCAAGGCTACGAAGGGGGGAACTACAAACTTGGTCTGTGACGCTGGCTCTTCCAACCTGAAATAGTACCACGAAGTCATTGACATTTTCGTCCCGGTCTCGCCCCGCCCCCCATCCCAGGCCATAAACGCCACGGGCAGGAAGGTGCCCACGGGGAAAGGCAGGCGGTTCGGGTCCTGAGAGGTGAGGGCGCGCTTAATGACCAGGCGATACTGCCCGTTCGAGACGACGGCCTTACCCTTGGCCTGAGGCTCCCCAGGGAGCGGCTTCATCTGGCCTCGTCCGGTGGCCGTCGCCTCGCTGACGCCCGTGTCTGAGCGCCAGAGAAGGAGGTACACCGGAGTCCCGCCATCTCCCATGAGGACGTAGGGGCGCTCGTTTCCCGACGGCATCTTCGCCGGAAGCTGGATCGCGACCGAGTCCGGGAAGGATTTCTTGGCCGGGTCTGGCGTCGACTGAGTCGGGTCGTCCCACGTCAGGTGAAAGCCCAGCTCCGAGGCGTTGTACACGACGCGCACGGACACCATATCGATGGAAGGGCTGAAGTTCCGGGGATCCACAATCACCTGGCCGGCCAAGGGGAAATTGGAGGGGGGG
Source organism: Candidatus Rokuibacteriota bacterium (assembly GCA_016177865.1). GTDB lineage: Bacteria > Methylomirabilota > Methylomirabilia > Rokubacteriales > JACOUJ01 > JACOUJ01. Next base: position 3,894 of record JACOUJ010000288.1, on the reverse strand, counting down.
AATTGGTTCCAAAGCGGGGCGGCTGGATCGTCCGGAATCTCGGCGCTCGTAGGCTGTCCTTTGAGAACCGTGGCGTAGTTGGGGGACCCCGGGGAGAGGGACTGCAGGTAGTTGGTCAGATGCCAGATGTCTTCGGGTTTCTCCACGCTGTCGATGAACGTGGGCATGGGCGTCCCCATGAGGCCCGTCGCCAGCCGCGTGGCGATCTCCTTCCGGCCGGCCCCGCCCCGGAAGGTCCACGGTTTGGTTAGATTCGCCGGCTGGACCGGGTTCCCCCAGTCGTCTTTGAGCTCAGGCGCGGAGGGGCCGTCTCCCCGCCCTGCGGCCCCGTGGCACTTGTTGCACTCGATCGCCTCGAACATCTCCTTCCCCCGCGCGCGGGATTCCTTGGAGGAGTTGACCTCCTTGGGGAAATCGAGGGCCTTGGGTGTCTCCTTGAAGCTGTCCGGGGCGAAAGTCTTCAGGTACGCGACGAGATTCCAGCGATCCTTTTCGCCAAGGCTCTTCCAGGCGGGCATCGATGTCCCCGGCATTCCCTCGCTGATGATCCGAAAGAGGTCTGCGTCCGTAGGGGGCCTTCCCGACGCGGTCGTGCGGATCTTGTAGAGACCTCTAGTGAAATCTCGAGGCCTGGGGTCGAGATTGCCGGCCCCGGGTCCGTCGCCTTTCCCTTCGGCCCCGTGGCACCACGCGCAGCGCTTCTCGTAGACGACCTTGCCCGCGTTCGGATCGCCGGCCTGCTGCGCGTCGGCGTCACCCACGAGCGTGAAGCGGAGCAAGCCCGCGTAACGATCGTTTGTCAGGGGGGGAGTCCCAACCACTCCTCCCCCTGGACCCCCCCACCTGGGTTGAAAAGCGAAGGGCTTCATTGGTGTCCCCGACGCGTGGGCCTCCCAACGTCTGGGCTGGTAGCCCGTGAAGTCGTAGAGGAAGAAGATGACTTTCCAGATCTCCTCCTCGCTCAGCCGGTCCTCCCACGCGGGCATGACCGAGTTCCAAGGGGTCGACTCCCTCGGCAAGCCGGGGCCGCCCTTGGCAATCCGCCAGAAGAGGAAGGCCTCCTGGAGCATGGCGATGGTGCCTGGGTCTTGGAAGTTGGCCGGCGGCGGATTGAAGGCCCGGGCGAAGTGGCCGTTGCCGTCCAGGTTGTCCCCATGGCAGTACATGCAGTTTTTCACGTAGATCTCGGCCCCTTCAGCCACGTACTTCTTGAAGTTGGCCGTATCCTTCCTGAGGGGATTCTCCAAGCCTTGGATGTCCAGCGTCTTCCCCCTGAACGTGACGGAGGCGGGCGGGGCAGGGTGCACCGCCCGAAGCTCGGGCGGCGCCTCGATCGTCGCCGCGGCCTGGGTGTAGGCGTAGTAGCCGATGAGGATCGGGAGGAGGACCATGAGCACGAACCGGATCGGGCGCTTTGAATCGTCGACCAGCGCGGAGCGGATGGGGGCGACGAAGCTCCGCCACGAATCCGAGTCCGAGGAGACGTAGACCAAGACCGCGATGAGAACCACGGTCATGTAAAGGCTGAACACACTCCACGGCGCGGGAGGTTTGATCCCGTACCGGAAGAACAAGAACGAAACCGCGAGAACGAAGACGGCCTGGAAAAATTTCGATCGGAGAACTCCCATCGCTTACTTCGCCGCCGAGGGGCCGCCCTCGCCCTTGAGGGTCAGGAGGAAGGAGAGGAGATCAATGTACTCCCGGGCGGTCAAACTTTGGCCGAAGGTGGGGGGCATCACATTGGGCGGATAGCCTGACACCGTCCCCATCGCACCCGGGCTGAGGATCTTGCCCATGATGTATTCGGGCGTCTGGATCTTGGCGATCTGGGAGAGATCAGGCCCGACCGGCGACGCCCCGATCGCCCCAGCCTTGTGGCAGGCGATGCACCCCCCCTTGCCGCCGAAGACTGCCTGGCCGGCCTTGGGGTCGCCCGGGAGCTTGAGCGCCGCCGCGCCGCCGCCTCCTGTCGCCGGAGCGCCGGCGGATTTCGGGATATCGTCGAGCTTCACGTCCACGGTCCCGCCCATGGACTCGAGGAAGGCGGTGAGTGCCCAGAGCTCCGAACGGTTGAGTCCGATCGGAGGCCGATCCACCTTCGGCATGATGTTGGGGTAGCCCTCCACCAGGTGGGCCCCCGGGTCCAGGAGGGATTCAATGATGTACGCCTTTGCGTTGGTCCCGGACTTCCGCTTGGCCGCTGTCCCACCCACCCCCGCGAGGTCCGGAGCCCGGGTCCCTTTCTGGCCAATACGGTGGCAGATCTCGCACGTCCCCTTCCCTTTGAAGATCTCCTCGCCAGCCTTGACGAGCTGCTCGGGGGTGACATTCCCCCCCTCCAGAGAGAGCTCCTCAGGGGGCTTGGACTGGATCTGGGGGATGGAGTTCGCATAGTAGGTGTAAGAACCCATCACGGCCAGAGCAAAGATCGAAACCTTGACCAGGACAGGAACGCGCATCTCACCCTAATGGTCCGAGCCGCCAGCCATCACCGGCGCGGCCTTATGGGCCTCCGCCTCCCCCTTCTCCCCCAGGCCGCCGAGCCAGAAGATAAAAAGGACAAAGGCGAAGAAGACCGCCGTCACCACGGTGATCACGTTGGCCGCGTAGCCGAGCGCGGGCGTCACCGCGTCAAACGAGGTGTCTCGCATGACGCCGTACACATGCCAGTGCTGGCGGACCCCCGACCTGGCGAACCCCATCAGCCCCATGAGCCAGGCGAAGGTCACGGCCAGAAGGATCAGGACATACTGGGAGCGAGGCGCAATCTTGCCCCAGCGGATGGCCCCGGTGGAGCGGGCACCCCGAAACATCGGAATGTCAATCGCCATGATGAACACGATGGCCCCGAGCACCGAGAGCACCTGGTAGACCGAGAAGCCGATCCGCACGACGGACTCAACAAAATAGCCGTAGACGCCATAGAACGTGACAATGGCAGCGGCGATCACCAGGATGATCCACTGCGCCGCCATCCCGGTCCCCGCCCAGGGTTTGACCGAGATGCGGTTGGCTCGCCGGTAGAGGAGATATGACAAGAAAGTAGTCAAAATCATCAGGTTCACGGCCGTGTTCTTGGCCGACATGACGCCGAGGAACCCAAGGACCGGATGGTGGGTGCCCCCCATGGCCCGCGCCTCCTGGAGTGTGACCGGGATGCTCCTCGGGGTGGCCCACACAATGAACCCGGCGGCGAGGATCATAATCAGGTAGGGGATATACTTGCGATACCGCTCCGAACCCGGGATCCGCTCCATCCCGAGCCAGAGGTAGTAGTTGGAGCCGATGAAGAGGACGCCAATCAGGATCGCCTGGACGACCCAGAGCCAGGACATGAACCCGCCCATCATCGTGATCCCCATCGTCTGGTTGAAGGCGTAGATCTCCCGCCCGAGATAGTAGCCCGCAAAGGGCAGGATCATCAGGGCCGAAATGGCCACGAAGTTCCCGACATACCCCATCCAGTCGTACCGCGCCCGCTCCTCGTCGGTCTTGGCTGAGAGGAAGCGAAAGGCGGCATACGCCGCGGCGATTGTGCCCCCGAAGACGATGTTGGCCAGAAGCCGGTGAATGTTGATCGGCATCCACGTGTAGTTGTTGATCGCCCCCCACAGGGACTTCAGGTTCCCCGCCTCATCAATCCCTCCCGGCGACGTCATGAACGTGACCCAGGCGTTCGAGACGAACAGAATCGCGGTGCCGAAGAGGTTGGAGAGGACCCCCAGGGAGACGTGAATCCACTTCCGGGAACCGGAGAGCCAGTCCCAGCCGTAGTACCAGAGATAGACGGTGAAGGTCTCAAGGAAGAAGAGCATGGCGTACACCCAGAAGGTCGGGTAGAAGATGCCCGTCATGTACGCCCAGAAGCGCGGGTAGTAGCCGACGAAGAGG
>JACOUJ010000287.1 GCA_016177865.1 Candidatus Rokuibacteriota bacterium | reverse complement strand
GGACAGCGTCAGGCCACCGTGCAGCAGCCGCATCGCCCGCCGTCGACGCCGCTCCAACTCTGCCGGGCTCCCCTGTGGTCTCATGCGCCATGTGTACCACAGACCCGGCCTGTTTTCTATTATTTATGCAGCGATCAATAGGAGGGGCACCGTGAATACGACGATTGGTACGCACGTGGTTGGACAATTCAGTTTCCTCGCCCTCCACCCCTTCGACACCCGAGTGATCTGGTCCCTCAACCGGGAATCCGGGAATCCCGAAGCCGTGAAGGACCTGCTGAACCGTAAGAACCTGGCCATTTCGCCTGACTCGTTCGCTTTCACCGCCTCGCCGCTGACCTTCGAGGTCGTACGGCTCAATGACATCTTCACAGACTCGCCCAACGCCACCTGGTCCATGCTTCAAGCAGGCTTGCCCGATGACTGGTTCAAACAAGCGCTGGCGAAGGGTGAGCGTCCTCTGGAGGTGCAGCTCACACGTGTGAACGCCAGCCTACGACTGTTTCACGGTGGGATGGCGATAATCGTGGTCGAACCGACCTACACAATTCACGGGCCACCCACCTGGACCGAAAGATTCCCGGACCTTATCAAGAAAACCGCGGACCAGAGTGTCCGATACAAGAACAGTGACGTAAAGACTCTCTGCAAGAATCTGACGAATGCGTTTGCGACCAGCCTCCAACGGGCCGTGTGCCTCGATGGTAGCGAAATTGCCCCAGCCTTTCAGCCGCTCGTGACCCGAATCCGGAGGACCTCCGTGCCCGAAGCCTACCCCACTATCATTACAAAGATTTGGTGGAAGGATCCCGCACCGCCAAGCCGGTACCTCTTGAAGGCCTCCGATCTCACCAGAGCGATGTACCTCGACGCGTCTGAGCTCGTCAACGCTCTGCCAACGTTTGAGGACGACTTCATTGCTGTCGGCTATGATTCCGCCTGGTGGCTCCGAGCCGCTCGCCAGGAGGAGCGGACAGAGCGTTTCCCGGAGCGAGTCGAGCTCACCTTTCAGTATGCGCTGGCCGTATCGATGCTGATCTATGTGCTGCACACGGAAATCGACCAGGAACTCCCTCAGATCAGGAGCGTGAGGGCCGATACCGAGGATTCCGCGCTAGCGGAAAGGCAGCGCACAAGGGCAAGAAGACTTCGAGCTGAGGTTGAAGACCTTCTCAAGGAGATCTCCCTCGAGTCGTTTTCGACGTGGGTGTCCGATATACATCTATTCAGAACCATCATGCAAAACTGGCTGGTAGACACTTCGCGTGCAGCTCTCAAGGCCAAAATCGATGCGGTCAACGTGATCCTCTCGGAATCCGAGCAACGAGACTTGACGTATCTCAGCACCATCTTCGCCGCGGCGGGTCTGGCCGGCGTGTTCGTTGCTGCTGTCACGCTATTGTTCACGCAGACCCAGTGGGAGGTCCAAGATCCAACGCTGGCGCGGGCTCTCCTCGCCCTGAAGATCATGGTGGCCAGCTATCTGCTCGTCCTGCCCGTACCGCTTCTCTGGCTTGCTTCAAGGTGGCGTCGGCAGCTTTCCCGAGCCTTTAAAAAGCTAAGAACGAATAACCAGTGAGCTTCGAACCCTCCCCGTGATGGCAAGCCACATTTCAAACCCCGCCCCCCGCTTGCGCCGTATCAATGACGCGAAAGACCGGCATTGGAGCGAACTCATGGCCATTTATGAGCAGGTCTTTCGTCCGGGCGAGAAGGAGTCACGAGCTTCCTTGGAGGCCAATCTCTCTCGCGACACAACCGGGAATGCCGGGGGCCATATCGTCGTAGCTGGCATCGACCCAGGCGGGCATTGCCTGGGCGGAATCGTCTTCTCATACCTCCGAGCCGTCAACTGTGGGCACGTAAGCTATGTGATGGTCACCTCAACCGCTCGCCGTCGCGGTCTCGGCACCTATCTGTTCCACGCGTCGAAAGACATTATCCACGCTCATGCTCGCGCTGCTGGCCATGCCGCGGCCGAAGGCGTGTTTACGGAACTGCAACGGGAATCACGACGGCGTCCCGAGACGTACGACCGCTCCCGGTTCTGGGCGCGTCTTGGAGTCACCCCGTTAGACATTTACTGGGAGTACCCTGAACTTACTCCCGGGGCAGAACCCGGTGGGCATGTATCTGGCCTACGGATCATTCACATCCCACCCACACTTGACCGCCGGTGCGGTGGCCCTAGCAGCCACTGATATTTTCGACACTACTTACTTCTATCTTCCGACAGCGCAGCAAGTTCTCGCGCGAATAATCAGTCACCTTCAGCGGCGTGAGACACACCTCCCGGTCCCACATAGGAGACTCACGCTCGCTCACGCGCGGCCGGGCTCCTCTTGAACGATTCTCGGCCCGATTTCTGCCACTCAAACGTTCAGGGGAGTTACGATTACCCCCGCTACTACGAGATCGCTTTCAACTCCAACAGGAGACTCGAGTGTGATTTCCTAGAAGAAGCCTTCCGACGCCACTCACGCCGGCGCGTCTCGCGCATCGTCGATCTGGCCTGCGGCACCGGCCAGCATCTCATCCGCCTGGCTCAGCGCGGCTATCGAATGACGGGGATCGACCTCTCACCTGAAAACCTAGCCTACATCAAGGCGCGGACCAGCACGCTGGGGCTCTCCATTCATCTGCGGCGAGCCGACATTGCCGCCTTCCGCCTAGCGGAGCCACAGGATGCGGCAATTTGTATGACCGACTCCCAAGGCCATCTGCTAACTAACGAAGCCATCCTGTCTCATCTAAAGTGCGTCGCCAAATCAGTGAGGCCCGGAGGCCTCTATATATTCGACCGCATGCTACCCGACGATTGGGTCGACCCCACGCAGGAATACCGATGGACACGGCGCCAGGGTGCCACGATTGTCACTACGACCTTTCGAACCCTCCTGGACGTCGATCCGGTCTCGCAGGTATGCTGGGAGGAGCTTGCCTTCACGGTCCATCGAAATGGTATCGTGAGGCGTACTCGGCAACGCTACCAGACGCGGGTGGTGTTCCCCCAAGAACTGAAGGCCATCCTGCAGCTGTGCGGCGTGTTCGATCTGGTTGCCTGGCATCCGAACTTCACCTTTCAGAGGCGACTCGAGGATTCGAAGCACCCGATGATGCTGGTCGCGATTCTGCGAAGGCGATAGCATTGGAACAATGCGCGCTGGTTCCGCCCGCTGACGTCCCTTCCGGTTACACCCAGCCTGCATACTACGATGTCGCCTTTGCGTCGAATCGACGCGCCGAAGTAGAGTTCCTGACTGCCTGCTTTCGAAGGTATTCGCGAGTTCCGGTGCGGCGGATCCTGGACATCGCCTGCGGCACGGGCCCCCATCTGCTACGATTCGCCAGACGTGGCTATGAAGTGATCGGCCTCGACATCTCCCGCGAGAACCTGTCGTACGTCGCCAAGCAAGCGCAGCTCCGAGGCTTGGACGTGACCATCACGGCTCAGAACATGGCCGGCTTTCGGCTCGGAGAGCGCGTGGACGCTGCCTTCTGCCTGCAGAACTCGCAAGCATACCTACTCACCAACGACGCCATCCTTCAGCACTTTCGGGCGGTGGCACGCGCGATGCGCCCAGGTGGGCTGTATATCTTTGATCGATACCTAATGTCGTCGTGGAGAAATCCCGTGAGGCGCTGGACGTGGTCAAGAATCCGTGGGCCTTTAGTGGTGCGGGCCACCTTCTCGGCTCTGAACGACGTGGACCCGGTGTCCCAAACCTGCCGAGAGTGGCTAGCACTCGAAGCAGTGAACAACCGCAGGCGGATCGTCTACCGGCAAGCGCTGCGGTCACGCATTGTCTTTCCCCAGGAGCTGCGGGCGCTGGTCGAGCTCGTGGGGGCCTTCGAGTTCGTGGGCTGGTTCTCGAACTTCAGCCTGCGTCGTCCCCTCGAACGGGCCCGCGGCGCGCTGATGATGATCACGGTCCTCCGCCGAATTTGACCTTCGGATGGGGGCTCCGCCCCCCTCCGACGGCCCTCCCGGCAAAGCCGGGCCGTTCGGATTGTTGATCTCGGCCGGGACGCGCTCGGCCTCCGGCCTCGCGGCCGTACGGCCTTGATCGGCGGCGAACGGCTCGGGCCTGCCTCCCCCCAAGGGAGAAACGACGCGTGGCACGACTCTTCCTCCGGCCCCGCCGGGAGGCGCGCCTCCTCGCCGGGCATCTCTGGGTGTACCGGAGCGACGTCGCCCGGCTCGACGGCGGCTGGCGCGCCGACGAGGCGGTGACGGTCTGCGAGGCGGCCGGGCGCGTCCTCGGACGCGGCTTCTACAGCTCCCGCCCTCAGATCGTCTGCCGGCTCCTCACCCGGCAGGACGAGCCGGTTGTCGTCGCCTTTTTCCGGCGGCGCCTGGAGGCCGCGTGGCGGTTCCGACAGACCCTCGGCTACGACGGTGACGCGGCTCGCCTGGTCGTCAGCGAGGGGGACGGGCTTCCCGGTCTCATCCTCGAGCGGTACGCCGACGTGCTCGTGCTCCAGGCGCTC
>JACOUJ010000286.1 GCA_016177865.1 Candidatus Rokuibacteriota bacterium | reverse complement strand
GAGAATCTGCGGCACGAGGTGCGAATCGGAAGGCACGTGCTGGTGGCGGACGAGCCGCCTGACGTGGGTGGAGACGACGCCGGGCCCTCGCCGTATGAACTTCTTCTGGCGGCCCTGGGTTCCTGAACCTCCATCACGGTCTTGCTGTACGCAAGACGCAAAGGATGGGCCCTCGACCGGGTGGAGGTCCGCCTCCGCCACGAGAAGATCCACGCCGAGGAGTGCGCCGAGTGCGAGACCCGGGAGGGGAAGGTGGACCGGATCGAACTCGCGCTCCTCCTCGAGGGCGAGCTCGCCGCCGAGCAGGAGGCCAGGCTCCGGGAGATCGCCCTCCGCTGCCCGGTCCACCGCACCCTCACCTCCGAGGTGGTGATCGTCTCGCCCCGTAAGTAAGCGAAGTATCAGCGTTGTTCATCTGACAGTGAGGAAAGGTTTCTCGACGTGTGGAGGGCAAACCTATCCTTCGTGATACCCACGTATCCAAAAAGTACCGTAGGTAGGGCTTTTCTAAAGCTGGACCCCGAAATGTTGTACTTAACACTTGACAAGGTTCGAATTGGATGGCATAGTAGTGACCGAAATTCGTAAGTTGATCTAAACCCGCAGGGAGGACCATGATGAACCCAGCGGGACATGAGGATCTCTTCGAGGCACTCGTTAGCAAGCATCTGCCGCGAGTCCGACTGAACCCGCTTGCCCAGACCGAAATCCCGCGTCTCGCGAAGGATCCGGAAGCCCTTCGTGCGGTTTCCCGCGCCAATCGAGAAATCCCGACCTGCCATACCTTTTATCTCGGGGATGCCCGGGCGTTGTCCCCGATCCGAGATGAGTCTGTTCACCTCGTGGTCACTTCACCACCCTACTTCGATCTAAAGGAATATCCCGACAACGAGGCGCAGCTAGGTGGGATCCACGATTACGAGATCTTCCTCAAGGAACTTGACCACGTTTGGGAGCAGTGCCATCGGGTGCTCGTAAAAGGTGGGCGGCTCATCATCGTGGTTGGAGACGTCTGCCGCTCTCGACGTGCGTACGGTGAGCACCATGTCGTCCCGCTTCACGCCTCGATCATCGAGCACTGTCGCCACCTTGGCTTTCATAATCTTGCCACGATCATCTGGCACAAGATTTCGAATGCGAAGTTCGAGGTTGATAACGGGTCCTCGTTCCTCGGCAAGCCCTATGAACCGAACGCGGTCATCAAGAACGACATCGAGTTTATTCTGATGCAGCGGAAACCTGGTGGATACCGAAAACCGACCGAAGCGGTGCGGGTGCTTTCACTGATCGGTGAACAGGAGCACCGAGCTTGGTTCAACCAGATCGTGCGCTTTCATGGAGCATCCACGCGCGACCATCCTGCTCCATTCCCCGTGGAGCTGGTAGAGTCCCTTATTCGCATGTTCAGCTTTGTCGGCGACACCGTGCTCGATCCATTTGCAGGCACTGGGACAACGAGTGTGGCAGCCTTACGGTCCGGGCGCAACAGTATTGCGTTCGAGATCGAACCCAGGTACTACAGGCTCGCCGTCCAGCGGGTGTCTCAAATAGCTCGTCGCGGTCATCTACCAGCGAAGATCGTTGAAGTCTAGATCCTGAAAGACTTCTCGCCTACGACAGCGAAGGGTTTCGCCTTTTCACTTCGGCGATCAGCTCGTCAAACATTTTCTGAACGGAGCTTTCATCGTCGAGGATCGTCGCTTTTGAGGAGAAGTTTACTCTGATAAGCGCGAACGCCTCAATCGTCCCAATGCTCCAATACGGCGCCTTTCTTCCCGAAAGCTGGGCGAGTCGTTGGGCTAGCAAATCACACCACGTGATGCCACGTCCTGGCTGGACGCCGTCCTCGGAGACATCAAAGACCATAATGTAACCCGTAACAATTTCCGGGGAATACATTTGAACATTTGCGACCTCACCGATGAGATCATCTATCCTGTTCGGGACGGTTCCACCGAGATTACTAAGGATAGATTTTAGCGAAATGGCGAGGCGATACTTGTTTTGGTACTTCCAGGCGACGTCCCATTTCTTTTCTCTGCCGCCTCCCGGTATCGTGACGTCCGTTTCGGCACCAGTGAGCCCGCGTTTAGCCAACTGCTGCACGCAATAGTCAGCGAGCCTTTGAAGACGTACCGTAGAAGTGGGCTTCTTTTTGACTTTGACGATGCTGTAAAGGGAGTTCAGGGCTTCCGCCAACGATATCGCTTTCCTTGCGGTCACCTTTGCCTCTCTACTCAGGGGGAGGGAGCAGCGACTTCTAGACCGACCTTTTAGCCGTCGAACGGTGGCTATCGAGAATAGTCACACTGGTGCCGAAGCCTCATCCCTCCGCCTCGGAAGTCGTAATCGCCGCGCGGTGAGGACCGGACTTAAGGTCAGCCGATGGCGACGGCGAGGCAGGTGGTGGTGCGGGTGACCCCGTCGATCATCCCGATCCCCTCGGTCACGAGCTGGCCGATGTCGTCCAGGCTCGGCCCCTCCACCACCGCGATGTAGTCGTAGGGCCCGGTCACCGCATCCAGGGAGTCGATCTTGCACTTCCCCGGCTTGACCTTGGCCAAGGCCTTCTTGACGCCCTTGGTCTTCCCCGCGCTAGTCTCGATCAGGACGTAGGCCTTCATCGGCTCACCTCCCCGGGGTGGGTTTTGGCCATTACAGCCCTTGCCCCCGTTCGGTGTCAAGGCCATCCCCCGCTCACCGTTCGAGGAGCTCCTTCAAGGTCTTCGCGAAGAGGGGCCGCCGCTCGACGGCCCGGCCCCCCTCGATGTCCACCCGGGTCCCCCGCTCGAACCGCTTGTCCCGCGGGTCGAAGGTGGCGACGATCCGACCGGTGGCGCTCGCGGCGGAGACCGTGAGGGCATCCCCCAGGTCCTCATCGTGGAGGTGGACGATCACGAGGTAGAACCCCTCCCGGTCGGTCCGGGCCGGGTACGCGAGGCCGGTCCGCTCCCGGACCACCCTGACCTCGACCCCGGCCAGGGGCCGCCCTGCGCCGTCGCGGACGTAGCCGAGGACGATGTAACGGTGGTCGGGCTCGTGGGTGGCGAGGGCGACGGAGGGCCCCGCCAGGAGCGCCAGGAGGAGGGCCAACCCTCGTTCGAGCCTCGCGATCACCCGGCCAGTCTAGGGAAGGCACCCGGAGGTGTCAAGCGGCCGATCCCCGGTTTTCCCCTCGACAAGCCTCCGACCGGGTGTTAGCGTAGGGAGGAGGTGATCATCCCAGTTTGACCCAGTCCGACCCGATCACGGTCCAGGAGGCCTTCGAGGCCGGCCGGCTCCGGCTGGTGGACCTGGACCTCTACCGGACCTTCGAGCGCCGCTACCCCTTCCCCCTCGATGACTTCCAGGTCCGGGCCATCCTCGCCATCCTGGAGGGGCAGTCGGTCATCGTTTCGGCGCCGACCGGGGCGGGGAAGACGTTGATCGCCGAGCTGGCCATCCACCAGGCCCTCCTCCGGCGCCAGCGCCTGGCCTACACCACCCCCCTCAAGGCCCTCTCCAACCAGAAGTACGCCGACTTCTGCCGCCAGTTCGGGGTCGCCGAGGTGGGGATCCTCACCGGCGACGTCAAGGTCAACCCCCGCGCCCCCATCCTCGTCATGACCACCGAGATCCTCCGCAACATGTTCTACACCGGCGGGCTCGCTGGCCTGGCCTCTGTGGTGCT
>JACOUJ010000063.1 GCA_016177865.1 Candidatus Rokuibacteriota bacterium | reverse complement strand
ACCCGGTCCGCCGGGATCTTTTCGGAGGCCACGATGACCTCGGCGATGCGGTGGGCCCCCAGCAGCTCCTCGACCCGGTCGAGGCCGCCGAGGACCGGCACCTCGTGGATCCGGGTGCCGACCTTCGACCGGTCGTCGTCCAGAAACCCCACGGCCTCCCGCCGGAGGGCGGCGTTGTTCCGCAGCTCGCGCAGCATGAGCTCCCCGCCATCGCCCGCCCCGTAGATGAGCACCCGGCGGAAGTCGCCGTGCCCGGGCCGGAGCAGCTCCGCGAGCAGCCGAAACGACACGCGGCTCCCCGAGATCACCAGGACCAGGAGCAGCCAGTCCAGGACGAACACCGCCCGCGAGAGGCCCTCGAAGCGGATGGTGAAGACGAAGTAGAGGACGGTCGCGCCCACGCCGACCGTCGCCCCCCGAATCAGCCGCAGGAGATCCGCCAGGCTCGTGTACCGCCAGAGGCCCCGGTAGCTCCCGAAGAGCGCCAGCGACGAGAGCTGCAGCAGGATGACGGGACCGATGGTTCGCACGAAGGTCTGGCGATGCGTTTCGAAGCCGCTCTCGAACCGCAGGAGGTACGCCGAGTAGTACGCCACCACGATCAGCACGAGGTCGATCGCCACCGTCGCGACCTGCCGCTTGAACGGGAAGTCGGCCGCGAGCCGCACGATCGGCGTGTCGATCCGCACGGCCTCGCCCCGGAGGACCTGGACGCGGCTCAGGTGGACGCCCAGCAGGAAGAGCGCCACCAGCAGGAGCGCCAGGAGCGCCACCGTGTAGGTGAACCCGTACTGGTAGGAGAGGATCGCGCGGAGCCCGGAGAGCACCGAGACCACGTAGAGGAAGACGAGCGCCTGGCGCTCGCTGATCCCGAGCGCCACCAGGCGATGCGAGGTGTGATCCAGGCCGCCCCGGGCGACCGGTCGCCCGGTCACGAGGCGGGTCAAGGTCACGAACGTCGTGTCGAAGATCGGGATGAGCACGAGCAGCACCGGGAGCACCAGCACGGCGGCGATCCCGCGCGAGTACGCGAAGTCCCCGACCAGGCACAGCCCGCTCAGGAAGAAGCCGATGAAGAGGCTCCCGGCATCCCCCATGAAGATCTTCGCCGGCGGGAAGTTCCGGACGAGGAACCCGGCCGCCGCGCCCATGAAGGCCGCCGCCGCGCCGGCCCCGGCGAGATCCCGGTCCGTCAGGAAGAAGGCGAGCCGGAAGCCGGCGGCGATGACGGCCATCCCCGCCGCCAGCCCGTCCATGTTGTCGAGCAGGTTGAAGGCGTTCGTGATCCCGACGACCCAGAGGAGGGTGAGGAATACGTTGACCTCGGGGTACGGCGTCAATCGCAGCATGAACCCCAGCTGCATCAGGAAGGCCGCCAGGACGATCTGCGCCACGAGCTTCGCCTGGGGCTGGAGCGACCACACGTCGTCGAAGAGCCCGACGGACCCCATGATCAGCGCGATGAGGAGCAAGGGACCGAACCGCGCGGCATCCCCGACCAGGGCGAGCGGAGCCAGGACGCCCGCCATGATCGCGAGACCGCCCAGCAGAGGGACGGGTCGCCGGTGCCACCGGTCCTCCTGCGGCTCGGTCACCAGTCCGACACGCCGCGCCGCCCTCTCGCAGCCGAGCGTGACCCCGAGCGTGACGAGGAGTGCGATCAAGCCCGGTAGAGCCAGCGCGGTCATAGGCTCCCAAACCCGAGCTTCTCGCGGTCGAACGTTGCGCTGCTACGTCGCTCCTTCAACATAGCCCTTAAATCCGCAGAATTTCCCGTTACCACTCATGGCTTCCTTCCTATCGTCAATACAAACGGCCCCAAGGGCTGTAGAAAGCTGGGCCGAAAGAGGACGCTGTCCAGCAGATTGTAAACTGGCAATGCCCAGCGTATACGCGCAGAGGCCACATATTTGTAATGCAGGCCCGACAAGTAAGCCGTACGTGCTTCGAAGCCGGCAGCACGGAACACTTGCCTCACTTCCCTCGCAACAACTGGCCGTTCGTTCCTGGTGACTCCCGTGCCACTTCGAAAAGGCGAACTCCTATCTCGGTAGAGCCACATGAACGGGTTCAGACGGTTCGGGTCAAAGGCAACGAACACCCCACCCGCTTTGAGCACGCGAAACACCTCTTGCGCACAGCGCCTGACATCAGGCAAGTGATGCACAACACCGCTAAGAAGCACCCCATCCAGCCTCTCAGACGCAATGGGCAACTCTTCGACGTCTCCGACTACCAGCGCCAGCTTCGCATCTTTCCGCTTGCCAACCGCCGCCAGTGGGTGGCTGATATCCAACCCGCAGGCGCGCAAGCCGTTCTTGACGAGCAACTCCGTGAACACACCAGACCCGCACCCGAGGTCGAACACTCGCGCCCCCGCTCTCAGTTTGGCGTGGCCTAAGCAGCTCTGCACAATCTTCGCGTTAGTATCCGACGTAAAGACATCATACTCACCAGATTTCGCATGTTCCGAAAAGAAACGAATCTCCTCCATCTTGTCCTGCCGGGTCGGACCGGTCTGCTCACTGTCTCGAATCATCTACGTCATCCCTAACAGAAGCAGCCACATCATGGACGCTGCGCCGCCCAAGCGCGCGCCTGACTCGTCCGTCACGAGTGTGTGCCACCACGTCTTCCCTGCCCGTGACCACGCTCGACCGTTCTCTCCGGCGCTGACGCATTCGGCTCTCACCGTATCCTCCCAGGCATCGCTCGCCCTTCCAGGGCCGCTCGCTTGAGCCCGCGCCACTGCCCCCGCCCCGGAGCACGTCACCGGAATCGCCTCAGAACGCCGCCTCCCGATCCCGTGGAACGGTCTGCGGCGACCCGCAACTTCCTTCTACGCAGTACCCCTTCAACTCCCAAAACGTCGCAAACAGAATCAGCATCCCCACACCGGGAATCGACAGGTGGCCGAGAAGATTCCGCATTTCAACGGGCGACAATGACACAGCGCTCGCCATGAACGAAATCGGAACCACGTAGCCAGTTAGGGTATAAGCGATGGCAACGACGGCTAACTGGCCAAACCTCGCCTCCCCCCTCCCCAGGAGCCAGACGAAGCCGGCGGAAAAGGGCACGACCAGAAACATCAAGTAGTAGATGTTGCTCCAGGGAGGAATCACGATCATCGTCATGAGCAGGATCGAGTATTCCCACACATTGACCGGCCGTCTTCTCTGTTTCCACACCCAAACCAGCACAAACCCTAACAGGCTGATCTGAGCGACACCACCCAACACCCTGCTTGCCGCTGGGAATGCTGGGGTCATTTTCGGAGAGCGCGGGTTGATATGCGTCGTAAACGCCCTCTGCACGATGTTGGCCATTGCCTGGTTGTCCGCATGCGGCTCGAAGTCGGCGGCCGATGTCCAGCCACGCGCCAGCCGAAACGTGACCGAGTGCTCAAAACCCAACACACGCTGGCCGACGAGCCCGATCACCACGATTGCGACCACGGAAGCAGCAGCAGCGCGCCACCGTCCCTTGAGAACGAGATAGGGAACAAAGAGTGCCGGGAGAACCTTCGTCATCGCAGCCAGGCCAATCATGCCGCCTGCGACGACCTCCCGGCCTCGTTTGAGACAGTAAAAGCCTACGCTCAGCAAAAAGAACTCCAAGATCTCGAACTCTCTGCCCACAATCGCCTGGAGAAGCGGAAAATAGTTGAGCCAGACCACGAACATGACGGCCGAAGATAGGCCCTTACCCGCGTCCCTGGACAGCTCACCGAGCCATATGAGAAACGCGATCCCAAGCAGAACATAGTTAACCGCTAAGAGGATGCGCATTGCATCGGGAATCGACCTCACAAACCCGAGCGGGTACGTCCAAAAGTGCGCGATCGGCCCGTAGTTCCACGTGGGGTTCGGATACTGGACAGCTACGGTGTCGGCAGCAAATTCCTCTCGGCCAGAAACCAATGGGCCCGGAAACCCCGAGAGAACGTCGCCCCCCCGAACGCCTATCGCGGCCCACACCCCCGTGAAAGCGAAGTGGGCCACCGAGTAAAGGAGCAGGACACTCCACAAGACTGGCTTCAGCCCTCTCACAATGGCGGCGGTCTCCTCGAACGGCTCGCGCTTCAACCGCTGACGGAGACATTCATCGCCGCCCCCCGCGATAATAGTCGACGTTCGACTTGAAGAACCTCACGTACTCGCGCAGATTCTTCCACACTCGCATCCCACTCTTCGAGCGCTTCTTCTCATAGGAGTACCGCATGGCAACTTCCCCGAAACGAAACCGGTCCATACGGCTGATCTTGACCAGAATCTCGACGTTGCTCACGAATCCCTCGCACTCGATAAAGCTAGAGTTGTACCGCGCCAGGGCATCCTGGATGACTTTAGCCTGGTACGCGCGACAGAAGAGGGTATAGTCTCGGACGTCCGGAATGCCGAAGTACCACCGCATGAAGTAGTTGGCGCCGAGGCTCAAGATCTTCCTCTTTAAAGGGAACCCGTAATACCCACCCCCTGGCCGGTAGCGCGACGCACACACAACGTCTGCACCTTCCCAGATACACCGAGCTAATCTCGCGACCGTCTCGGGATCATTGGTCCCGTCGCCTTCCATGGTGACAATGACGTCGCTCGGTCCCGAGCGGCGAGCCGCGAAGCGAAGTCCGGTCTCGAAGGTTCGCGCAACGCCGAGATTCTTGGGATGACAAACCACTTCAAGCGCCAGCCTATCAGCAAACGAGCGTGCCACCTCCGCAGTGCCATCTATGCTCCCGTCATCGACCACCACAACCTTGAGACCGGGGATGTGAAGCCCCCGCAGCCCCTCCAGCACCTCGCCGATGCGGGCTTCCTCGTTATAGGCAAGAATCACGACCGTGATCGGGCTCATCCACTACTCACTTCCTCTTGGCATAAACGGTCATGAAGTCCCGAAGGTCTATGGGAACCACGCGGTGATCGAATCGGAAGCGTGCAGCCAGTCCCCCGAGCGCCCTACCGGCCGGTCGACAGTATGTCTCAAGCTTCCTGGCCAAGTAGCCTAAGGTGACCATATGAACATATGGTTCGATCTTCACAACCTCCCAGCCCGCCGCCCTGAGGAGGCTCCGGATGGTCTGAGGAGTGAAGTAGAAGAGATGCATCCGCATATACCACGGCCATCGACCCCGGAGAAGTCGGGCTACCGCTGAGGCCACATTCATCGTCGAAAGCGCAAGATACCCACCGGGCCGAACAAGCCGCCGTGCCATCCGCAGCTCATCCAGAGGATGAGGGTAGTGTTCGATGACGTCCCACATCGTCACCAGATCGAAGATCCGGTCACCGAAGGGGGCATCAGCGAGCGTCCGACAGTAAAGAAGGTGTCCCCGTTGGGCAGCAATCTCAGCGGCCCAATGGCTCGGCTCGACGCCAGCGACCTCCCAGCCTCGTTCATGGGCAACGTCGAGAAATGCTCCCGTGTAGCAGCCCACATCGAGCAGGCTCCCCCTGACCCCTACTACCGATTCCAGCTTGTCCAGCGCCCGTCGGAAGGTGTCCCGACGGCCCTCTTCGTGCTCGAGGTACAGCTCATCCTCCACCTTCTGATAGAAGGACAGGATTGTCTCATCATCCTCCCGAGGGTTCCGGAACATCAGTCCGCATCCCACGCAGCGTCCGATGCGACCGAAATGTCCATGGTCCATGCTGGTGCAGGCCATCGCGTCGGGGACGATCTCCGGCGACCGGCCTCGGTCGACCAAGACGGCCTCGCTCTCACTCCCGCCGCAGAGCGGACAGGATACGGCCACCAACGCGCCCACCCTGCCTTCTCCGTCGAAGTTGCGCACACGCTCGGAGGTCAGGGCCGCCTCCAGTTATACCCGAAATGGTAGGACGTCCCGGCCAGCGACTGCTGGAAAAGCCGGTCTAGCCTGCCGTACGTTTGATCCCAGGCCGCCGCCGCCTCGGCGTACTCGAAGGTCCTCTCCGGGACTGGCCGGTAAGACAGCACGCGTCCGATTTCTCTCCCCTGATACCGAACCACCAATACAACCCGAGCCCCACTCTTGAGCAGCTTCGAGATCACCTCTGACCTCCACGCACCCCCTTCGCCCATGAAATCCACATAATAATCGAAATGTGGAACGCGGTACGCCTCGTAGAGCTCATCGGGCGCAACCTCCTTCCCGAACACCTCCCTACCGAAGTCCAACAGGCGATTCGGTTCCTCAGGGGTCGAGGATCGGCTGTAGCTCAATCCGTAATAGAACTCGCCGAAGTGCCCGAGGAATACGTCCGACGACAGGTGAAAGACATAGGCGTTCGCCGGGCCGAGCTCTCGTATGTAATAGCTCACCGCCTTCACCGTCCTGCACGCATCTCTCCTGGCTACTTGGTCAACCGCCTGTTCCACGTTGTAGGCAATTGCGGCGGACTGATGAACGGCGAGCCAGAAAAAAGCGCCACCACCGGCGCAGAGCACCCCTCGCCAGACTCGCGCCACCAATGAACGCTCCTTCAAAATCGCAACCCTCCACGCTCGAGAGAAGAGCCCTGCGAGGAGTATGTAGCCCGGAAGCGCCAGACTATACGCGTTGATCCACGTAGGAACCGAAAAGCCCATTCCAAGGCCCTTCAACCCCGACGCATAGCGCATGACTCCGAACGAAACCATGGCGAACCACACCCACACCACCGCGACTGCATCGCCCCGAAGAGCCTTGGGGGCCGCAAGGACGAAACCCGCCAGGACAAGAACCCACCCAGCCCGAAACGGAAAATACCAGTCAACCGCCCGCGCCCAGGCCACGAACATCTCACTGGTCGGGACCAGGCCCCCGTGGCTCCCACGCAGTTGAATGTAGCGCAAAAGCGTCAGATTGGACCCCTTGGCGGCAGCTGCCGCCGCCACTAAGAGATCGACCGCAAACCCCAGCCCCCATGCCACAACGCCGAGCAGAAGCAGACGATCGCGCACCACTCCAGCTAGCCGAGACGCAATGGGGCCCTCGCGCATGGCTATCGCAAGGACCACCATGCAGGCCACGATATACAACCCGTCTGTCATCGCCGCAAAAAAGGCCAGCCCCCCAAATAGGAGCCTGAGGGAGACTCGTGCGCTACGGTGAGCGCCCCACTGCACAAGCAAAAGAGAAACCTGGATGAGGGGTACAAAGGAGAGGCGGCCCCATCCGGTCTTCGAAACGAACACATAAAATGCCGAAGACGCCATGAGAGGGATCAGCACTATCCCGGTCAGCGGCTCCCGGAGGATCAGACAACAAAACACCACCGCCGCAGCAATCAGGAGAAGGTTGGTAATCCCGCCCGTGATGAAAAGCGTTTTCTCGGTGACGGGCAGCCCGAGGCCGGAGAGAATACCGCTCCCCGAATAATAGAACATCACGTCTCCGAGTCCGTGCTGGGAGTAGAATAGCGACTTAAAGAAGTTATATCGAGGCGCAGCGTCAAGATTGAACCACGGGAGCACGTGGAGCCGAAGGCCTGGCATCAGCTCCGCCATTTCGTCTGGGGTCATACAAAAAACGCCCCGAAGCCCTGTAAAACGCAGAAGGATCCCAATAACTCCGATCGCCACTACCCCCACGAGGCCGGCCTTGCTCAGCCGGGACAGCCGCCCCCGAGAGATCCAGGCTTGCCAATCAGGCCGCTCGACGCCCATTGTGCCCGTCCTGTCGCGGAACATCCGCGGAGCAGCCACTCGGAGCGGAGAGCGGCGACCATTGGGGTCCAACGTAGCCCAGAGCGAACCGCTCGACCTCGAGTCCAGGAGCCCTGCAGGCAAGGCACCGCCACCGCGCCTCTTGGCGGTCCCGCGTGTTCAGTTGGACGGTGCCTCGTCGCGCGACACTGGGATCGGGTCGCGCCACGGAATGAAGCCTTCCCCGGTGGGCCGACGATAGTCGCCTCGAGTCAAGAGCTTTTCAAGCCAGACGTAGAGCACGATGAAGAGATAGCGACTGCCCATCTCCTTGAGCCCGAGCCTCGACGCGCCGCTGGCCCGCTGCTGCCAACTGATGGGTACGACCTCGTAGGAGTATCCCCGGACGATCGCCTTCAGCGGGAGCTCGACCGTCAAGTTGAAGTGGGCCGAGACAAGTGGCCGGCACCCCGCGATGACGCTCGCCCGGTACGCCTTGAACGCGTTCGTGACATCGTTGTAGCGGAGTCCAAACAGCACCCGGATGAAGAGGTTCGCGAGTCGGTTGAGGACCAGCTTGAGCGTCGGGTAGTTCTCCACCCGGGCACCCCGGATGAACCGTGAGCCGAAGGCGCACTCTGCCCGATCCCGAACCACGTAGTAGTAGCTCACCAGGTCTTCGGGGGAATCGGAACCATCTGCCATGACGATCGCCACGGCATCGCCCTCGGAGACGTCCAGACCTCGGCGCACCGCGTAGCCGAATCCGTGCGGGCCCGGGTTCGACACCAGGCGAATCCGCTTGTCGACCGCGACGCGGGCCATGACCTCCCCAACCGTCGAATCGCGGCTCCCGTCGTCAACCACCACGATCTCGTACGGAATCCGCTCTCGTCGCAACCGCTCTGACACGCGATCGATCGTCGAGCCGATATTGCCGGCCTCGTCGCGGGCAGGGATTACTGCGGAGAGCTTCACGACGGCGTTTCGACGCGCTGCCCCGCGAGCTCGCGGAAGATATCCTCAAGCGAGCGCGTAACACCCCACTCCGGGTAATCGGTCATGAACCGCTGGAGACTCGTGATGTAGCAGATATGATCTCCGACCCGCGGAGCCTCGACGTAATCCACCTTCAGTCGCTTGCCGAGGAGCTCTTCGAACCGCGCGATCGCCTCGATGACCGACACGCTGTTCGTCCGCGCGCCCCCGAGGTTATACACCGCCGCCACGCGCGGGTGCTCGTAGAAGGCGAGTATGGCCGTGCACACGTCGTAGGAGTGGATGTTGTCCCGCACCTGCTTGCCCTTGTAGCCGTACACGCGGTAGGTCCGGCCGTCCCTGACGGCTCGGGCCAGGTAGGCGAGGAAGCCGTGAAGCTCGGCTCCCGAGTGGTTCGGACCGGTCAGGCAGCCTCCGCGAAAGCACACGGCCGGCATGCCGAAGTAGCGACCATACTCCTGCACCATCACGTCCGCCGCAAGCTTCGACGCCCCGAAGAGGCTGTGGAGGCACGCGTCCACCCGGCACGTCTCATCGATGCCCCCGTGGTGCGCTGGATCCGCGTAGTCGTACCGCGTCTCCAGCTCAACCAGAGGGAGTTCGTTTGGCGCGTCCCCGTATACCTTGTTCGTGCTCATGAAGACGAAGGGCGACTCCGCGCAGTAGCGGCGCGTTGCCTCCAGCAGATTCAGCGTCCCCAACGCGTTGACCTCAAAGTCATCGAAGGGCCGATCCTTCGCGAGGTCGTGCGAGGGCTGTGCCGCACAGTGGATGAACAGGTGCGGTCGCTCCCGGCGGACAAGATCGAGGACGGCGGGCCGGTCGCGGATGTCCAGGTCATGGTGCGTGAAGCGCCGCGTCGCCTTCTTGAGACGCTCGAGATTCCAGGTGGTGTCGCCGTCGGGCCCGAAGAAATCGCGCCGCATGTTGTTGTCGACGCCGTGGACCTCCCAGCCTCTGGTATCAAAGAACGTGACCGCTTCGGACCCGATCAAGCCGCTGCTGCCGGTGATGAGAACTCGCTTCACGGGACGTCCCTCGCCCGTAGCAGCGGGCCGCCTGACAGCCAGCCCCGCTCTCGCAACCCCCCGCTACGCTCCGCGCTTGAACGGATTTCCACCCTCCGCCAGCACCGTCTCCCCCAGACGTGCGCTGTTCTTCTCCCGGTCTACTCTCTCTATGCGGTTGATTCGAGACTCTTCAGCGCCGCATGAGCCTCTGCCAGCGCCATCGAGGATATATTCTCGATTCTCCAGGAGTGATTGAGCAACCGCCAACAGATTTTGTTGACATATCGCAAGACCTCTGGGTGGATGATCGTGTTCTTCATCGTCGGATACATCCAGTTCATAAAGTCGGGATCGAAGTCCGGCGCCAGATAGCCACCCGCCAGGGCCTGCTCGTACAGCACCGTTCCAGGAAACGGCACAATGATCATGACATTGGCTCGGTCCAGTCCGGCATCCATGTGGCGCTCCGCCAACATAATGGTCTCGGTCAACTCATCATAGGTCTCATCAGGGTATCCAAACGTGTAATTGCCTCCGACGATCAATCCCAGCTCTTTCGCCGTGCGAATAAGAGAAATCAGATCGAGGCCGAGATCGAGTTTGCCCGTGGCGTACTGGTCAATGATTCGTTGAGAGCCAGACTCGAATGGCAGCGTCAGCTCTCTGAATCCGGCCTCGACCATCGACTCCAACAGCTCTCGGTCCACGACGCGCTTGCCATCAGCCTTCGTGAACAGGTGCATCACGTTGACGCCGTTAACGTCGCTGAGCGTCAATTTCCTCTTTTTGATTTCCGCAAAGATACTCATGGCCCTCTTTTTCTTCGCCAACAGGCTGTCATCCTCCACGAAGACATACTCCACACTCAGATCTTTCAAGATATCAATCTCACGGATAACCCGCTCGACGGACTTCGAGCGCAGGCTCCGAATGTTTCCGAAAGGGGAGCCCTCCACTTCCTTGGAAATATGGCAATACTCACACTTGAACGGGCATCCTCGTGACGTCATGAGCGAGCCGTACCGAATCCGGTTCTCCGGACTGAAGCCTCCGCCATGCGGCCGGGCAATTTCCCAGTATCTCTTCAACGGCAGCATCTCCCAGGCAGGAATAGGCAAATTGTCCAGATTCTGCTCGACAAACGCCTGCGGATTGGTGATGACACGACCGCCTTGGACGAACGTCACTCCCGCTATCTTGGAAAAGTCGCGGTTGCCACGACGCAACGCGTCCCCAATCTCTAAAATAGTCGTCTCCGCCTCGGAGAGGCAAATCGCGTCGGCCCCGGCTTCGAAGAATCGTGCGGTCAGAGTCCGGGCGTTGACGCCACCCAGAACCACCAGTTTGGATGGATCCACCTGCTTCACCAGCTTCACCACCTCGATCACCCTGGAGGTCTGCGCTGTGAAGATCGACGTGATGCCGATGACGTCATACGGCGCAATCTCTTTGGCAATATCATCGGGCGACATGCCAATCCGGATCAGTCCGTTCGGCAGCTCAACCTTGTGATAGAACGTGTCCTTCAAGCTATGGCGCTCGTTGCCAACACAGGCGTCCAGAATGGCTACCTCGTAGTCCTGCTGCCGGAGCGCCGCTGCCAGATAGGGCAGCGCCAGCGACCCATCTGGTTTGGCGCTGTCATCCGGCCGAAACTGGAGCGGCGAATACATGAGGAGGAACTTCGGATCCCTCACGAAATTGAGCTTCGACACCGTGCCCACCCGCTCGTCACCTGGCATTTCCATCTCCGCGACGCTCCAGCAACTCCGTGTAGAGCCGGTCGACGTCCGCCACCAGGCGCTCCGCCCCGTAGGCGGGGTACACGCGCTTGCGGCCGTTCGCGCCGAACCGTCGCCTCCGCTCGGGATCCTCGAGCAGGTCGACCAGGGCGTCGGCCAGGGCAGCGGGATCGCCAGGGCGCACCAGGAGGCCGTTGACGCCCTCCTCGACGAGATCGGGCACGCCTCCCACACGGGTGGCGACCACCGGGCAGCCCGCTGCCATGGCCTCGATCAGCGAGACCGGCGAGCCCTCGTTGGCCGAGGTCAGCGCGACGACGTCGAGGTCGGCGTAGATCCGGTCGAGGTCGCGCCGCCAGCCGAGGAAGTGCAGGCAGTCCGCCAACCCTTCGCGTCGGGCCAGCTTCTCGAGCTCCGCTCCCCGCTCGCCGTCCCCGACAATCAGGAAGTGGCAGCCCGGGCTCCGCGGCCGGACCAGCGCCGCCGCCCGGAGGAACTGCTCGTGACGCTTAATGGGCACCAGCCGGGCCACGACGCCGATCAGCGGCGCGCCCGGCGGCAGCCCTAGCTCGGCCCGAAGCGAGCCGCGCCACGCCTCGGCCTCGAGGAGCTGCCGGAGGTCGAGGCCGAGGGGCACCACCACCAGCTGTCCGGGTCGCCCAATGCGGCAGCGGGCCAACTCGTCCTTCACCGACTCGCTCACCGTGAACAGGCAAGTGCTGATCCGGGCCAGCGCGCGCTCGATGGTCGCAAACAGCCACGTGGCCGGCCGCGAGAAGTAGCTGTGGAGCACATGGCCGTGATAGGTGTGGGCGACCACAGGGACTCCGGCCAGACGCGCGGCCACCCGCCCGAGGGCGCCCGCCTTCGCGGTGTGGGTGTGGACGATGTCCGGGCGGAAGCGACGGAAGAACCGATACAGAAAGACGAGCGCTCTCGCGTCGCCGAGGGGCGCGACTTCGCGCCCGAGCCCCGGGACCGGAACCAGCCGTACCCCCGCCTGGGTGGCAAGGTCGGCCATGCTGCCCTCCCGGGGTCCCTCGCGCCCGGTCAGCAGGACCGACTCGTACCGTGCGCTCGGCAGGCGGGCGCACAGGGTCACGACGTGCTGGGCCGGCCCGCCGACGTTCAGGCGGGCGATGACCCGGGCCACGCGGACGGGGACGCCGGTCTCCTTCATCGTCCCCGATCGATGGCGCGGTCCGGTCTTGTCAGATCCACGAGCGTCACCGTATGGTAGGGCATGCCTTCTCGACCGAAATGGATTGGCCGCGGCACGACGCTGGTCCTCGCGGCGGTCGCCGTCGTTGCCTGCATCCTCTTCCGCCGGGGTCCGATCCTGAACGCGGCACTCATCGTTCTCGTGGGGTTCCTGGGGGTCCGGTGGCTCGCCCACCGGACGGGCGGGCCGTTCCTCGAGCGTGTCGTCATGGGCGCCTACGCTACCGTCGTCCTGCTCGCCATCGCTCTGTGGTCTATCTCCGCCTGGCGACTCCCCATCCTCTCACAGTTCCAGCTTGGGGGCGGCTTCTGGACCCTCGCCTGGGACGCCTATAGCTACCACACTCTGGCCCAGCAGATGCTGGCGTCCTGGCTCCAGGGCACGGAGTTCCCCCACCGGGAGCATGCCGACTTCTTCGTGCTGACCGCCGCCGTCTACCTCCTGTTCGGACCGCATCCGCTGACCGCGACCCTCCTGAATGCGCCGTTGCACGCCGTGGTCGCCATCGCCGCCTTCCGCTTAGGAGGGCAGCTAAGCGGCCCGCTAGGCGCCCGGACCGCGGCCGTCCTGGCCGCGTTCTGGCCACAGCTCCTGCTATGGTCGGCTCAGCTCCTGCGCGACCCTCTGGCCTTGGCGCTGCTCATGACGCTGCTTTTCCTGAGCACCGCCGAGCTGACCGCCACGCGCCACTCGGCGACGACGATGGCGCTCCGCCTGGGCTCGTTTCTCGTCGTCATGGTCGCCCTGTACCGGGTCCGATCCTACCTGGCCGTGGCGCTGGCGTTGTCGATCGGCGTGATCCTCCTCACGCTGCTCCCCCGCCCCGCCGCCAACGCCCGGCGGCTGGGGGGCGCCACGGCGCTGCTGGCGACGTCGCTCGTCGCTGTCTTCATCGGCGCCCACCTCGACCTCCCACGCCTGGTGGCACCTGCTCACGCCGAGCGCGGCCACCTGCGGCTCGGCATCGCCTGGCAGCGCGCGGGCGACCACGACGAGGTCGCCGCGCTTCGGGAACTCGTGGCCCACCTCTCGAGCGGCCAGGTGGGCGCCGCCAGCGCCCTCGGCCGACGCCTCGAACCCCTCGGACTCGATGGGGCGGCCCAGCCGCCCCCACCCGCGGAGTCGCCAGCACCGGCTAGCGAGAGCGCCCTCCAGCGCTTGTGGGCGGACCTCGCCGATCCCGTGCGGAGCATCGACGACTTCCGGGAGCGCTCGCTGATTCAGGGCGGCACCCAGGTCGCCCCCGAGGTGCGCTTCCACTCGCTGAGCGACGTCGTCGCCTTTCTGCCGCGTGGCCTGGCGCTCGTTCTCTTCTCGCCCCTGCCGTCCGAGTGGCAGAGCCCGGGCGGCCGCACCGGCCTCTTCAAGCAGCTGGCTGCGGTCGAGGCGCTCCTGATCTACGTGCTGGTTCTCCCCCTGGCCGTAGCGGGCTGCCTGGCGATCGCCTCCGGCCGCCCCGATCGCCTGCTGATCCTGGTCTTCGTAGGCCTCGCCGCGGCCGGGCTGGCGTTGACGGTCGTGAACCTCGGCACGCTCGTCCGCTTGCGGCTGGCCTTGCTCCTTCCGGCGATGGCGCTGGTCGGCCTCGGTTGCCAGTGGCTTCAGGAGCGCTTGTCCGGGCTCCGCGCGGACGCCGATGCCGCGGGGCCGTCGTAGAGCGACAGGCTTCCGAGGCCCACACGCCGTTCGGCCGGGTGAACCCGACCGCCGCTCCGAGGTCGAAACCGAAGAGCGCGCAGCCGGTGCCGCCTCGGCGGCGAGCACGACCGCCCGCTCCTCCGTGCCGCCTCAGAGCTGGCCGAGCGCGCGATAGTAGAGCCGGGCGGCCAGCTCCTCCCCCACCCGACGTGCCAGCCGCAGCCGATCCTCCGGCGAGCGAGCGGCGCCGGAAACCTCGTCCACGGGCGCGGCCAGGACCTGGAAGCCGGCGCGCTCGAACAGCCGCCGAGCCCGGTACATGTGCTGGGAGTCCGTCACGACCAGTACGCGCCGGGCACCCCGGGCGGCCAGGACGCCACGCGCCCGCTCGACCTCCTCCCAGGTGGTCCTCGCGCCGGGCACGGTGACGATGCCCGCCTCGGCCACGCCCAGGTTCCGGGCGAGAGCCGCGCGGACCGCGTCCTCAGGCGGCCCGACGCGCCGGCTCGGCCCCAGAAAGACGATCACGGCACTGAACTGGCGGCGGTACAGCACGATACCGTGAACCGCCCGCCGCAGCGATGCGTCGGTCAGGCTCCCATCCTGCTGGAGCCCGCCCCCCAGCACGACGATGGCGTCCGCCCGATCGATCCTCTCAGACTCGCGCAGCGACTGCGCCACGATGTTGACCGCGGGGGTGAAGGCGACCGCCATCACTCCCACCACTACGGCGAGCCCAACCAGCCGCAGGATCATCCGACCGTGGCCCCCGCGTCACCGGCCAGTTGCTGCGGCCACCACCGCGCGGGCACCATCCGGCGGAGACCCGGCCCCAGCATGACGAAGAAAGGCACGAGGAATTCCAGGCGCAGCCGGAAGAGCGTGCCGAGGTTCGTCACCACCAGAGCGAGCAGGAGGCCGATCAGCACGCCGAAGCTGACCACGTAGACGCCGCCGACCGACCGGGACTGGAGCACGCAGACGGTGCCGAGAAGGAGCGGCGGGAGCAGCAGATAGAGGAGCACCGCTTCCAGCGCGGCCAGCCCCTTGAACGGCCCCGTCCCGCCCTTCACGTCGAACCACTGCGAGGGGTACGGCACCAGCAAGAGGTTCGCCACCGCCCGGGGCAGGTACAGGATGAGGTCGCCGAGGCCCGTGAACTGCACATCGGGGTCGATCATCGAGTAGCCGCCCGTCGCCGTGTAGGCCCTCCGGGCCTGGATAATGGCCATCACGACATCGTCGGTGGGGATCGTGCGCCGGCCTGCGGCCGCGTCGCTCTCGGGGCCGGTGATCCGGAAACCCTGTGACACCACCTCGGCCTTCCGCGGCGGTAGGGGCGCGATCGGCCGGCGGGCGAGGAGCGACTGGACCTCCTGGTCCTCCGGCACCCGCTCCACGTACTCGGTCAACAGGTTGCGCGCCGTTTCCTGATCCCCACGCGTCAGGGCGGTCGAGGCGAGGTTCCGCAGGGCAGGAGGGTACCCGGGGCGGGTGGCCAAGGCCTGCAGGTACTCCGACTCGGCTCGGTCCAGCTCCCCGGCGAGCTGGTACGCCACGCCGCGGTTGACGTGCCCCGCCGTCGGGTTGGTCAGCCCGAAGAGTGCCTCGAGATCGATCCGCCGCCCGACGAAAACGGCCGCGACCATCAGCAGGATGACAATGCCAGCCGCGAGGCACCGCTGCAGGGCGTACCGGCCCCGGAGGAGCAGAACCGCGATGGCCAGGACGGCTGTGGCCGGGATGAAGACGATGAACACGTGATGGCGGAAGCGGGACATCACGAGCGAGCCCACGAAGATCAGCGCGAAGAACCCGGCCCGGCCGAGTACCCGCGATCGGCCCGGCTTGCCGGCCTCCGGCCGAACGTCAACCACCCGCAGCGTGAGATCGATGATCGCCATCGTGAGCCACAGGCAGATCGTGTCCTTCAGCAACTGGGTCGCCCAGATGATCGAGGACGGCCAGAGAGCCACCGCCGCGGCCGTCGCCCGGGCGCCCGCGGGGCTCACGACCCGCCCGGCTACCCGGTAGGCTGCGGTCACGGTCAGGGCGCCGAAAAGCGCGTTGCAAAGCGCAACGTTGAGGGGATGGGCACCGAAGACGAGGTAGAGGAGGCCGGTGAAGACGAAGTACTCCGGCCCCGTCGCGGCCGGGAACTCGGTGCCGTACCGCCATGCCGCCACCAAGTTGACGCCGGCCGCGTGGTAGGACCTCGAGTCGAAGGCAAAGATCCAGAAGCGGTAGCCGTCCTGGGGTGGTGTGAGCAGGTTGGCGACGACGCCGGGCGGATGCACGGAGAGGATGTACAGGATGACGGTGAGAACGACCCGGACCCCCCAGGCGGTGAGCGAGGCACCAACCAGGAAGCGATCGCGCCCGGCTGCGAGCGCGGCCAGAGCCGCGCCGGCCACCGCCACAGCCACCGGCGCGACCGGGTTCCACAGGGCGCCGAGGGCCAGGGCGGCGACAGCGAGCCCGAGCGTGGTCCGGCGGTCCATCGCCGCACACCAGCCGAGCCTCGCGAGGAACGAGCCCGCCCGTCGCATCAACAAACCGGTGCCGGACCGCGCCCCATCGAGCGCAGCCACACCTCGAACGTCAGGAGGAGCCAGAGCTTGTACTCGAAGTTCTGGCGCCCCGCCAGGTGCTCCCGCACCAACCACTCCACGTAGGGCCGGTTCAGGTACTCGCCGAACCGCGCGCGCGGGTCCAGCAGCAGCGACTCCAGGGGCTCGCGGAGCTCGCCGCGGAACCAGGTGGCCAGGGGCACGCCGAACCCCATCTTGCCCCGGCGGAGAACCGGCGCCGGCAGGACGTCCCGGAACGCCCGCCGCAGGATCCACTTCGTCCTCCCCAGCCGCAGCTTGAACCGGTCGGGCAGGGTCGCGACGTACTCCATGAGCACCCGGTCCAGGAAGGGCGAGCGGGTCTCCAGGGCGTGGGCCATGCTGGCGCGATCCATCTTCACCAGGAGGTCGTCCACCAGATAGGTCTTCGCGTTCAGGTAGAGCAGCTGGGCCAGGCGCGACCACCGCTCGCAGCGGCTCCGGTAGCGCCGGAAGTAGGCGATCCGGTCGAAGGACCGGAGGTCGCCGGCGGCCGACTCCAGCACCACGCGGTGGAGGTCCTCGTGGAAGAACGCGATCCAGCGGGAGAAGCGCTGAAGCCAGGGCAGGTCGGCGTCCACCGCCGCGTCGCCGAAGAAGCGCGCGATCCGCCGCAGGGGGTGCCGGGGATGGCCGGGCAGCGGGATCGCCGAGGTCACTGCCCGCCCGAGCCGAAATACCGCTGGCGGCACCCGGCCCGCGATCAGCCCTCCGGCGAACCGCTCGTACCCCGCGAACAGCTCGTCGCCGCCGTCGCCGTTGAGGGCGACGGTGACGTGCCGACGCGTCAGCTCGGACAGAATGTACGTGGGGATCGCCGAAGAGTCGCCAAACGGGCCATCGTAGACGTGGACGAGCCGCTCGAGGAGCTGGAACGCCTTCGGTTCCACGATGAACTCCGTGTGGGCGGTCCCGAAGCGATCAGCGACCATGCGAGCGTAGCGCGTCTCGTCGAAGCGAGCGTCGCTAGCGAAGCCGATGGAGAACGTCTTGACCGGCTCCCGCATCAGCCGGCTCATCAGAGCCACGACGATGCTCGAGTCCAGCCCGCCGCTGAGGAAGGCGCCCAGCGGCACGTCGGCGATCAGGCGCTTGCGCACCGCCTCGGTCAGGAGGTCGCGGACCCGGGCGGCCGCTTCCTCCGGACTCACCGCCGCGCGGCGCGGCCCCGGGGTGTCCGGGAACCTCCAGTCCCAGTACTGGCGCTGGCGGATCCCGCCGGTAGCATCCACCGTGAGCGCGTGGCCGGCTGGCACCTGCAACACGTCCCGGTAGAGAGTGGCCGGCCCCGGGACGTAGCCATGCAGGAACAGGAGCGGCAGGGCGTCGACCCGGACCTCGGTGGGGATGTCCGGGTGGGCCAGGAGCGCCTTGATCTCCGACCCGAAAGCGAGGAGCGGTTCCCGATGGGCGTAATAGAGGGGCTTCTTGCCCGTGCGGTCACGGGCCAGCAGCAACCGCCCGGCGCGCTCGTCCCACACGGCGAGGGCGAACATCCCGTCGAGCTGCTCCACGCAGGCCTCGCCCAGCTCCTCGTAGAGGTGGACGATGACCTCAGTGTCACCCTCCGTCCGGAACTGGTGACCGGCAGCTTTCAGCTCGTGGCGCAGCTCCGGGAAGTTGTAGATCTCGCCGTTGAGCATGGCCCAGACGGCGCCGTCCTCGTTGCCGAGCGGCTGGTTGGCCGCGTCCGAGAGATCGATGATCTTGAGCCGCGTGTGGCCGAGGCCGGCGGTCGGTCTCCGGCGGGGCGGCGCTCCCGGGGGTGGAAAGAGCCTGACCCCGGTGGCCTCGGGCCCGCGGTGGTGGAGGGTCCCGGCCATCGCGGCCACGACGGCCCCCTCGACCGGTCGGCCGGACAGATCGACGACGCCGCAGATGCCGCACATGTCAGCGCAGCACGGCGGCGAACCGGTCGCACCGCCGGGGGTGGAGGAACAGGTAGTTGCGCTCGATGATGTCGCCCGGCCGGCACTGTCGGAGGATGCGCTGGGCCCCGTCCACGTCGTACTGGTAAAGCTCGTAGCCGCGCTCCGCGAAGAAGCCGGTGAGGTCCTCGACCCGCACGCCGACGCCCCCCAGGTACCAGGGATTGATCTCCAGCAGCACAGAGGGGAGGTGGGCCTCGATGAGGCGGCGGGCCCCCCGCAACGCGAAGAGCTCCCCGCCCTCGACGTCGCATTTGATGAAGGACAGGCCGGGCAGGCCGGGCAGGAAGTCATCCAGCGCCACCACCTCGCACCAGACCTCGGTCGTGCCGGCCCGCTCGTCGTTGCGCGCCGCCAGGTGGGCCAGACCCGCTGACAGCGCTCCCGACGGCTGCACCGGGATGCGGAAGGCCACGCGCCCGGTGTGGTCGCTGCAGCCCTTGTCGACGAGGTCGACGTTGCGGAACCGCAGCAGCCGGGCCACGCTACGGAGCGTCTCGAAGGTGAAGGGCACCGGCTCGAACGCGTACACCCGACCCGTGGGGCCCACGGCTCGATCCATGTGGTAGCAGTACACGCCGAAGTTGGCCCCGATGTCGAGGGCGGTCTCGCCGGGGCGGGCCCCGAGCCTGACCAGGTCGATCTCCGGCTCGTACCAGCCGCCGCTCCGGATGTCCCAGGCCTTGGCGACCGCCTGGATCAGGCGGTAGACCGACTCGTTGACGAGCGGATGCAGGACCCGCTTGAGCGCCCGCCGCGCAGCGGAGTCGGCCGCCATAGTGCCTTCACGCCCGCTGGGAGGCACGCCGGCGCTCAGGCCTTCCGGGGCGCGGCCGGCCGCGACGCGGCCAGCGCCCGCTCGATCTCGGCGGCCCGGAAGGTGGCGTGGGGGACGCGGAGGTGGCAGTCGGACAGCCGCCCCTCGACGCGACAACCGCTCTCCAGATCGGCGAGGAGCGTGCTGACGAGGGGACGGTCCTGCACTGCGTCGGCCTGGAGCCGCTCGCGCACGAGGCGCCCGAGCGCCTCGTTGCCCGTCTGCTGGAGCACGTGGAAGAGGCTGTAGAGGTAGTCCTCGTTCGGCCCCAGGTCGAACTCGACGCGCTCCTTCATGCCCTTGAACCCGGCGGTGGTCGGGTAGAAGTCGAAGTACTGGATGACCTTGAGGTCCAGCGCCCGGGTGAGCCCGACGCGGGCCGCCAGCTGGCGAAGCGTCTCCTCCCTGCCCTTGAACATCGGCACGCGCTTGAGCACATCGCGCCAGGTGGTGGGGAACTGGTTGCTCCAGAGCGCCAGGGTGATGCTGAGCGACCCGGGGTAGAGCGGGACGTGCCCGATGAAGGCGTCCACGAAGGCCACGTGCTGGCGCGGGTGCGGGCCGCGCTCGATCACCGTCATCGCGTAGAGCTCCTGCTCAGGGTCGACCACTTCCGGGCGGGTGAAGGTCCAGTGCTCGTAGCCGGGTCCGAAGGCGGTCACGGTGGTCAGCAGCATGTTGCCGTGGTGATGAACCGTCTTGGTGGAGACATCGGTCTCGCGCCCCGGCAGGGGGATCCAGCAGTTGGCGACCAGGGTGTAGTAGGGGTTGTGCTCGATCTCCATGCCCAGCACGGGGTAGTGCTTCCAGTTCAGGGTACCGGGCCGACCGAGATGGGCTTGAAGGACTGCCGTCATGACCCGCGGGTCGGCCGCCATGTCGCAAAGCACCCGGCAGCTCTGGTAGTGCGCCTCCCGCTTGTCTCGGACGCGCCGGAAGGTGTCCGTCAGGGCGGCGACGTATCGGTTGAGCGGCTCGGAGGTCACCATCTCCGTCCCTCCTCGTCACACGTGGACGCGCGCGCTGGCCCGCTCCAGGATCTCGAGAACCCGAGGCGCCTGGACCCGGGCCGAGTAGCGCTCCTCGACCGTCCGGCGTCCCTCCTTGGCGAAGCGGGCTCGCAGCGCCTCGTCCCCCAACAGCCACAGGAGCTTCTCGACCCACTCGTCCTCGCCGCGGGCCAGGAACCCGTTGTGCCCGTCCTCGATGATCTCGCGGTTCACGCCCACCGGCGAGGCGACTGTCGGCACCCCCACTGCCATGTACTGGAGGGCCTTGAGGCCGCACTTGCCCCGCGACCAGTCGTCGTCGGGGAGCGGCATGATCCCGATGTCGAAGGCACGGAGGTCGTCGACCTCGGCCTCCGCATGCCAGCGCTTGCTCTCGACGTCCACCCCGCGCAGCATCACGCCCTCGTCCCCCACGACCTTCAGCCGGAACTTCACCCGCTCGGCCAGGCGGCGCAGGGCGTTCCCGACGGTGCGCAGGTGCTTCGCGGTGCTGACGCTGCCGCTCCACCCGATCACCGGGGTGTCCTTCACCTCGACGCTCGGCTTGACCGGGTAGACCTCGGTGTCGATGGTGGTGGGGACGACGGAGACCTGCCGGGCGTGCCGGCGGGCGTACTCAGAGAGGTAGGGGTTGCCAACGGTGACGTGGTGGGCTAGCCGGCAGATCGTGGCCGTCTTCGATACCCACTTGAGCGCGGCGAACGTCCGGTTCACGTCGCTGACGTTGGGCAGGAAGATCGCGTCGTCGAAGTCGTAGACGAACGGAATGCCTCGGCGGGCGAGCAAGTGTTCCAGCACCGGTGGGCCGAACGGCGCCAACTCGCGGTAGAGGAACACCACGTCCCATTGGTCCTTGACCCGGGCCAGGAAGCGCAGGCGCCGGACGGCGCCCACCAGGATCTCCCGGACCTTGGCGGCGTGGTGGCCGGGGGCGTGGAGGATCCGGCCGAGCCGGGGTGACTGGAAGGGCACGAAGTCGAAGCGGACGCCGCCGCGCTCGAGCACGCGGGCCCACTGCTCGATCCGGAAGCGCTGACCCGGCACGCTGTCGTAGCCGTACGGAACGAACACGAGAGCCTTCATCGGACCAGCTTCTTCATCTGCAGCTCCGCATAGGCCACGTCCACCAGGTCGCGCGCCTCGGGGAGGCTGCTCGTGCACCAGCGAGCCAGGTCGCGCATGCCCTCGGCCAGCGGGATCCGGGGCGCCCAGCCGAGCAGTTGCCGGGCCCGCGTGGCATCGGCCACGCAGTGGCGGATGTCCCCCGCCCGGAACTGCCCGGGCACGGTGGGCTCGATCCGGATGTCGAGGATCGTGCTGAGCTCGCGGAAGACGTCGAGCACGGAGACGGGGACCCCGGAGCCGACGTTGACAGCCTGGAAGTCGGCGGCCGCCGACGTCAGCGCCAGGAGGTTGGCCCGGGCAATGTCCCGGACGTGGATGAAGTCGCGCGTCTGCCCGCCGTCCTCGAAGACGATGGGCGGCTTGCGGTTGAGCAGCCGTGACAGGAAGATCGCCACCACCCCGGTATACGGATTGCTGAGGGACTGGCGCGGCCCGTAGATGTTGAAGTAGCGCAGCGCCACCACGGGCAGCTTGTAGGCCTCGCCGAAGCAGAGGACGAGCTCCTCCTGGGACTTCTTGGAGACGGCGTAGATGGAGGCCGCCGCCAGGGGCTTGTCTTCCCGGGTCGGCGCAGGCGCCACCGGCTGGCCGCACCGCGGGCATCGTGGCTCCCAGCGCCCGGCGGCCAGGTCGTCGGGCCGTCGCCCGGTGGGGTAGACGTCGCCGCAGGCACCGCACCGGTAGGCGCCCTCGCCGTAGATGCTCATGGAGGAGGCCACCACCAGCTTCCGCACGCTCGTCCGCTCGTTGGCGAGCACGTCCAGGAGCAGGGCGGTGCCGCCCACGTTGACCGAGCAGTAGTGGAAGGGCTGGTACATCGACTGGCCGACGCCGACGGCGCCGGCCAGGTGCAGCACGGCGTCGATCCCCTCCAGCGCGCTGCGCACGGCGTCGCGGTCCCGCACGTCACCGCGCACGAAGCGGACCCCGCTCCCGCCCCCGTGCCGGGCCAGGTTGGGAGGAAAGCCCTCCACGGCCCCGTGGACCTGGGGATCCAGGTCGTCGAGGACGACCACCTCATGCCCCTCTTCCCGGAGCACGTCCACGGTGTGCGAGCCGAGGAACCCTGCCCCGCCCGTCACCAGAACCCTCACCGCGCCCCCTCACCGGCAGGACTCACCGGTCCACTCCGTTCCCCTCCAAGCCGCCGGTAGACCTCGCGGTACCGCTGGGCGCCGACGGTGACGGCGAGGTGCCGCTCCGCCACGCCCCGGCAACGGGCCGCGAGGTCCCCCGCCTTGGCCAGGCCCAAGGCCTCCGTCACCGCTTCCCGGTACGCCTGTCTCGAGAAGTCGCGCACGACCACGCCCACCCGCTCCCGGGTCACCAGCTCGACGCTGTCCGCGGTCGCGCCGGCCACGATCACCGGCAGCCCGCAGGCGAGATACTCGCCGAGCTTGGTGGGAAAGGTCCCGATCCGCGAGAAGCCCGGCCGGTACCACACGACGCC
>JACOUJ010000302.1 GCA_016177865.1 Candidatus Rokuibacteriota bacterium | reverse complement strand
GTGAAGCCGGACGTAGCGCTCCAGGGGATACGTCAGGTTGCTGCCGAAAGGCGGGGTTGCGAGCTGGTCCTGGACCAGTTCCCGCTTCACGGTGAATGGAAGCCGCAAAAAATCATCCCAGCTCGCGAGATCCTCCGGACCGCTGACGCCGCACGATTGCCACTTCTTTCGCCAAAAGGCGTTCCCCGCCCAGACCTCCTGGCAGAGGGCTCGGAGGCGCCCCAACTGAAGCGCGCGGAGCCGCTCGCGCGGTAGAGTCTCCAAATCCCTGTCGAAGAAGGGGACCGTTCCGGTCACGACTCGGACTGGCGCAACTTGAAACGCTGAATCTTCCCGGTGGCGGTCTTGGGGAGCTCTGCGACAAACTCGATCCAGCGCGGATATTTATAGGGGGCGATCTTGTCCTTGACGAACGCCTTGAGCTCCGCCTCCAGCTCCGACGTCGACGTAACCCCCTCCTTCAAGACGACAAACGCCCGGGGCTTGACCAGGCCATCAGCGTCCTCCTTGCCGACCACCGCCACCTCCAGGACCGCAGGGTGGCCGAACAGGGTGGACTCGACCTCCACGGGGGAGACCCAGATCCCTCCGACCTTGAGCATGTCGTCAGAGCGGCCGCAGTGCCAGAAATAGCCTTGCTCGTCCTGGTAGTACTTGTCCCCCGTCTGGATCCACTCGCCCTGGATCGTCTGCTTGGTCTTCTCGTGCTGGTTCCAGTACGCCGCCCCGATGGAGTCGCCTTTGATCTTCAGGTTGCCGATCTCCCCTGGTTTGACGGGCTGACCGGTCTCATCCACGATCATTGCCTCGTAGCCTGGGACGGTGGTCCCCGAGGAACCGGGCTTGATCTTGCCCGGGCGATTCGAGATGAAGATGTGGAGGATCTCGGTCGTGCCGATCCCATCCAGGAGTTCGAGGCCGAAGCGCGCCTGCCAACGCTTAAAGAGCTCCGCAGGGAGCGCCTCCCCGGCGGACACGCAGAGGCGGAGCGAGGAGAGATCGTAGCGTGCCTCCGCCTCCTTCACGGCGAGCATGGCGGCGTAGAGCGTAGGGACGCCGTAAAAGATCGTCGGCCTGTAACGCTGGATCGCCTCAAACATGGCCTCGGGCAGTGGGCGGCCGGGGTAGAGCACGCATTGCGCGCCGACGCGGAAGGGAAAGTAGAGATTATTCCCCAGGCCGTAGGCGAAGAAGAGCTTGGCGGCCGAGAAGGTCCGGTCATGCTCGGTCATCCCCAAAACGCCGCGGGCGTAGAGGTCGGCGCAGTAGACCATGTCGTGCTGGAGGTGGACGACGCCCTTGGGGAACCCGGTCGAGCCCGAGGAGTACATCCAGAACGCGGCGTCATCCGCCGTGGTCTCGGCAGCCTTGAGTTTCGAGGACGCGCTCTGCACCAGGTCATCGAAGGCGAGCTGCCCGGGCCCGGGCTCGCCAGCCACGATCACGTGCCGGAGATACTTGGCATAGGGAAGGATCGGGGCGATCTCAGCCATGAGCGGCTTGGAGGCGATCAAGACCTTGGCCCGGCTGTCATTGAGGAAATAGTGGTAGTCCTGGGAGCGCATCATCGTGTTGATGGGGATCGGAACCGCCCCCAACTTGATCGCGCCCCAGAAGCTCGCCACGAACTCGGGTGAGTCCAAGAGAAGGAGGAGGACCCGGTTCTCCATCTCGACCCCGAGGGAGCCGAGGGCGTTCCCGACGCGATTCACAAGCTCTTGGATCTGGCGGTACGTGTAGGTCCGGTTTCGAGCGCGAGGTCCTCTTCCATACGTTCGAGAGCTAAGACGCGGCCGAGGGACTGGCGGCCTATCGGGGGAAGCGCGCCGCCAAATTCAAGGGCGCCTGAGGCGAGTGGTTCGGCATGCCCTGGCGAGCGCCTCGCTTGCCGAACGAGGCAGGCTGGGGATCCCCTTCGCTCCACACCGCTCCCGCGACGACCCTTCCGTGGTTCGCGGGCGGGGCCCCCCCCAATATCTCCCTCCGCCTGCTGCGCAGGCTGCAGTCCGCTCGGTCCCCCCCATCCCGCTCCCTCACGGTGGGGACCCCGTCGCTCCCGCGAATGCTGCGCTCAGGGGACCCTCAGCCCGCCTCGTTCGGCAAGCGAGGCGCTCGCTGGGACTACCCGGGCCAGGCCGCATCAGGCGCCTTTGAATTTGGCGGCGCGCTTTTCCCGATAGGCGGCGAGCCCCTCGGCCGCGTCTTCGCTCTCGAAGGTCTGGAAGAGGACCTCGCGCTCGAAGGCCAACCCCTCGTCGAGCGAGGACTCCATCCCGACCGCAATCGCCCGCTTGATCTTCCCCACGGCGAAACTCGCCTTGTTGGGGGCGGTGAACTGCTTGGCGTACGTCAGGACCTGTTCAAAGAAGTTCTCTGGCTCGTAGATGTGGTTGA
Source organism: Candidatus Rokuibacteriota bacterium (assembly GCA_016177865.1). Classification (GTDB taxonomy): domain Bacteria; phylum Methylomirabilota; class Methylomirabilia; order Rokubacteriales; family JACOUJ01; genus JACOUJ01. The sequence continues at coordinate 1,112 of JACOUJ010000302.1, read as the reverse complement.
TGAGTCCCATCTCCAGGGCCTCTTCGAAGATAATGGTCCGCCCCGTGGCGGCCAGCTCCATGGCCCTCCCCCGCCCCACGAGGCGCGGGAGGCGTTGGGTCCCGCCCATCCCCGGCAGGACCCCCAGGTTGACCTCCGCCAGGCCGAGACGCCCGCCATCCTTCTTGGCGATCCGGATGTCGCACGCCATGGCGATCTCGAGCCCGCCCCCCACCGCATGGCCGTTGATGGCGGCGATCACGAGCTTGGGCGTGTGCTCCAGCCGGAGCAGGACCTCCTGGCCGTACAGCGCGAAGCAATATCGATAGGCCGTGGACTTCCCCGCCAACATGTTGATGTCAGCGCCGGCGGAGAAGAACTTCTCCCCCTTCCCCCGAACCACCAGGACGTGGACGTTATCGTCCATGCGCGCCTGGCAGATGGCGTCGTCGAACTCCCGGAGGAGCTCATGTGTGTAGCTGTTCACCGGGGGATTGTTCAGCTCAAGGATAGCGACCCCGCTGTCAGTCCGGTACTCGAGCAAGCTTCCCATCGCGTCTCTCCTATTTTGTCTGTTCGGGGGCAGGGGCGACAACGACGGCCTTGGTTTCCATGTAGTAGTCCAAGACCTCGGACCCATGCTCTTTTCCCACGCCGCTCTGTTTGACCCCGCCAAAGGGCAACTCATCGTAGATGATCTGGGCCGAGTTGATCCACGTGTACCCGGCCTCGAGCCGCTCGGCGGCCAGGTTGGCCCTGGCCAGGTCGCGCGTCCAGCTCGAGGAGCCAAGCCCGTAGATGGATCGGTTGGCCTTCTCGATGGCCTCGTCCAGCGTCTTCACCTTCCAGATCGGGAGTGCCGGGCCGAAGACCTCTTCGGTGGCCATCCGGGAGTCCTCCGGGACGTTGGCCAGGAGCGTGGGGAGGTAGAAGTTTCCCTTCTCATATTCCGGCCCCTCAGGCCGCACGCCGCCGACGAGAAGTTTGGCGCCACGGGCGATCGCGTCCTGCACCTGCTCCTCAACCTCACGACGCTGGGCGTCGGTGTGGAGGGGACCGAGTCGAGTATCCGGATCGAGGCCATTGCCCACCGTGAGCTTCTTGGTCCGTTCCAGCAGTTTGCCCAAGAACTG
>JACOUJ010000301.1 GCA_016177865.1 Candidatus Rokuibacteriota bacterium | reverse complement strand
GGCGACCCCGAGCCGGGACCGGGCGCGGCGCCCGGTGGCCTCTCCGCTACGGCTTGACGTTCTGAGAGTGCCGTGCCGCAGCGCAGGCACACACCTTCTCTAATCCAGGAAGATCCGCAGCGAGGGCAAATTTCGGGCATCAACTCGACAGCCGGCTCGGGAATTGCGCGGCGTGGGCAGACGTGTGCGGCGCCTCGTAACGGAAGAATTTCACAGGCGAAACTATACCAGGGCCCGGAGGACGAAACAACCTTGGTATAATTGACTGCGCCATGATCTCCGTCGCCGAGGGCCAGTCCAGAATCCTCGCGGAAATCGTGCCGCTCCGTGAGATCGAACCTCTGCCCGTGGCACGATCTCTGGGGCGCACTCTGGCAGAAGATGTGCTGGCACCCTTCGACATCCCGCCGGCGGATAACTCTGCCGTCGACGGCTATGCCGTGAACCACGACGATATCCCGAAGGAGGGGAAGGCGCGTCTTCGGGTGATCGCGGATCTCCCGGCGGGGTGGGTCTTCGATGGCGTGATCGAGCGAGGAGAAACGGTGAGGATCATGACGGGCGCCCCCCTCCCGAAGGGAGTGGATACGGTGGTCCACCAAGAGATCACGGAGCGCGAGGGCGACATGGTGTGGATCCAAACCATTGGAGCCGGCGCCAATGTGCGGCTCCGGGGGGAAGACGTAATGGAAGGGCAACGCGTGCTCACCGCTGGCGCGCAGCTCCGACCCCAGGAGATGGGGCTCCTTGCCTCCCTGGGGTTCCCTGCGGTGAAAGTGTTTCGCCGGCCGCGCGTTGCAATCCTCTCCACGGGCGATGAAGTGACGGACCCGGGACAGTCTCGGCGCCCCGGCCAGATCTACGACGCGAACCGCTTCTCCCTCGTGGGGCTCGTCCGGGAGGTGGGATGCGAGGCCCTGGATTTCGGCATCGTCCCGGACGTCAGAGAAGAGCTCAGGAGTCGTCTCCTCGCCGCCAGTGAGAAGGCCGACGTGGTCCTCACCTCCGGCGGCGTCTCCGTCGGGGTCTTCGATCTCGTGAAAGAGGTCCTCGCCGAGATCGGCGGGATTGATTTCTGGCAGGTCAACATGACCCCGGGCCGGCCGTTGGCGCGGGGACGCGTCGGCAAGGCTCACTTCTTCGGCCTCCCGGGAAATCCCGTCGCCTCGATGGTCACCTTTCTCCTCTTCGTCCGTCCAGCCCTCTGGAAGCTCATGGGAAGGCGGGAGCTGGAGCCAAGACGCTTCGAGGCGGTGGCGACCGCGACGATCGGAAAGAAACCGGGCCGGCGGGAGTTCAAGCGCGGGATCCTCACATTCAATGGCCGGCGCTGGGAGGTCTCAACCACCGGGCCGCAGGGCTCGGGAATCCTCACCTCGATGGTCGCCGGGAATTGTCTCATCATTCTTCCGGAGGAACGCGGGCCTGTGCAGTCTGGCGAGCTTGTGCTCGTCGAGCCGTTTCAGCAGCCGTAAGGAGTTATGAATGACAAAGATCACCACCGAGATCATTGATCAGATCAAGCCCATGGTGTTCGATCAGGCCACCGGCGCGCCGAAGCGCCTGGCCCACTGCCGCTACGCCGATCTCCGGGTGGAGGCGGTGGAGGGAAAGGGCGCCGTGGCCGAGAACGGAGCCCCGAAGTCCGCGTCCGAGGATTATGGCTTCTCGTTCGGCGTCCGGGTCCTGGCCGGAGAGCGGAGCGTGGCCCCGGGGTACTTCGGCCAGTCCCTCGGGACGGCGGATCTTCCCCACCTCGCCGAGATCGTGAAGGCCGGCCTGGAGCGGGCCTACCGCCGCGCCCTGGCCAACGCCGAGTGGAAGGCGAACGCGCGAGGGAAATTCGGCCCACTCGGGGAGAGCCTGTGGGACACCCAACTCCATCCCGTCCGCGTCGTTCAGGACGTCGTCCCCGCCGTCTTCGAGGTGGATCCGCGCTCGGTGCCGCTCGACGAGATGTCCCGCTTCGCCACGAATCTCTCGAAGGAAGTCGGGGCAGGCCACGAGGAACTCAAATACAACGTGATCGTCGCCTACACCCTGATGACTCGCGAGCTCTTCTGCTCGTCCGAAGGCGCCAACATCGACCAGGCCTACGCGCTCACCCAGGGGATGTGCTATGTGGTGACGGTCGCGAACGGCGCGAGCCAGGAGCTGTACGACGTCCTGGGCCACCAGCGGGGATGGGAGATCCTCCGTCGAGGCGTGAACGAAGAGCTGATCAAGTTCCCGCCGTTCCGGGAGTTTTGTCTGGCCCTGGCGAAGGAGGCGGTCGCCCTCGCGCACGCCCCGGCCCTCCCCACCACGGACAAAGAGGTGGTAGTCGTCACGGATCCGCACTACAACACGCTGGTGTCTCACGAAATTATCGGTCACCCGGTCGAGCTGGATCGCGTCCTCAAGATGGAGACGGCCTACGCGGGGCGCTCCTGGCTCCTCCGGAATCTTGGCGAGCATCAGGCGGGCAAGCAGGTCGCCTCGCCCCTGGTCACGGCCTATTCCGACCCCTCGCTCCCCGGCTATGGCCACTACAAGTACGATCACGAGGGGACGCCGGCCCAAAGGATCGTGCACATCGAGAACGGGATCTTCAAAGGATTCATGAACAGCCGTCAGACCGCGGCGATCTTCGGTGGGAACCCCAACGGCCATTGGAAGGCGACGGATTCCTCGCTCGTCCCGCTCATCCGGATGTCCACCACGGTCTTCGGCAAGGGCGCTCGTGACCCGCGTGACATCATCAAAGAGGTCGACCACGGCTACTACCTCGTGGGGCACCGCATTCCCTCGATCGCCGAGAGCCGGGAAAACTTCCGAATCTCCGCCCGGAAAGTTTACGAAATCAGGAACGGCGAGCTGGGTCAGCTCTACCGCGATGGCGGCATCATGGCCGACACCCGGGACTACCTGATGAAGGTGGACGCCGTCGGGACCGACTTCCTCATCTACCCCATCCCCAACTGCGGCAAGGGCCAGCCCATGCAGACCAAGCGCCTCGGCAACGGCGGGCCCACGATGCGCTCGCGCGCGCGCCTCACCGGCGCCGTCATCGGGGCAATGGAGTAGAACTGGGCGGAGCATGGGTACTTTCAGGGTCAAAATCGAGGTTGGCGACGCGGAGGGCCAACGCTGGGAGTCCGTTGATGCC
>JACOUJ010000300.1 GCA_016177865.1 Candidatus Rokuibacteriota bacterium | reverse complement strand
GTCGCCATCAGCGTGGCGAACCGCTGCTTGAGGACATCGAGATTCTGAATCACGCTGGCCACGATCTCCGAATCGAAGGCGAGGGCCTTCTCCAGCCGCTCGAAGATCCCGACGAAGTCCAGAACGAACCCCGCCGGCTTCTTGAACTGCCCTTCCTCTTCGTGGGGACGGTTCACCCGGGCGATCGCCTGGAGCAGGGCGTGGTCCCGCATCGGCTTGTCCAGGTACATGCAGTAGAGGATCGGGGCGTCGAAGCCGGTCAGGAGCTTCTCAGTCACGATCAGGATCTTCGGCAGGAGATCGCGCTTGATGAACGCCTTGCGGATCTTCTTCTCGTCCGCCTCGCTCAGGTGATATTCGGCCAGCAGCGGCTCGTCGTTGTGGACGGCGGTGTAGACCACGGCCGAGTAGTCGAGCGGCAGGTGCCGGTCCAGCGCCTTCTTGTAGAGGGCGCACGCCTCCCGATCCACCGCCACGAGAAAGGCCTTGTAGCCCAGCGGCTCGATGGTCTCGCGGAAGTGGCGCGCCACGTACTCAGCCACCTTCTCGACCCGGTCGGAGGCCTTCAGGAACGCCTTCAGCCGCACCGCCTTGTCGAGGATCCGGTTCAGCTCCTCGATGTCGCTGATCCCCTCGGCCTCCACCAGATCCAGGAACTCGGCTTCGAGCAGCTCGCGGGGGACCCGGATGTCGTTGGGCGCCAGGGTGTAGTGGAGGGACAGGGTCGTTCCATCGTCGATGGACTCGGAGATCGAGTACTTGTCGAGGTACCCCTTCGGAGGGTCGTCCTTGCCGAAGACCTTGAAGGTCCCCTTGCCGTAGGCGATCCTGTCGATGGGCGTGCCGGTGAATCCGATCATCGTCGCGTTGGGGAGGGCGCCGACGAGATAGTTGCCCAGGTCTCCGGTGGTGGTCCGGTGGGCCTCGTCCACCAGGATGAAGACATTGTCCCGCGCGCAGAGGTCGGCGTCCGCGCGGTCGAACTTGTGGATCATCGAGACGATGAGGCCGCGGTAGTCGGCCCGGAGGAGCTCGCGGAGGTGCTGCTTGCTCCGGGCCGGCTCGGCCCTCCCCTTGCCGAGGACGCTCGCGATCCACCCGGCGAGCTGCCCCTCCAGCTCGTTCCGGTCCACCAGCATGATCACGGTCGGCTTCTCGAAGGCCAGATGGCCGAGGATCTGCTCGGCCGCCTTGATCATGGTGAAGGTCTTCCCGGCGCCCTGGGTGTGCCAGACCAGGCCGGTCCGCTTCTCCGGGTCCAGGGCCCGCTCGACCACCTTCTCGACCGCGCGGGTCTGGTGCTGCCGCAGGACGATCTTCCGCAGCTCGTCGTCCCGGGTGAAGAAGACGATCCACTCGCCCAGGAGCTTGAGGAACCGCTCGCGGGCGAAGAACCGCTTCACCTTCCGCTCGAAGTTGCCTCGCTCCTCGTCCTTCCAGTTGAAGAAGTCCTTGCGCTCCAGGTTCCAGGTGACGCCGTAGTAGAAGTGGATGAGGTGGGTGACGTTGAAGACCTGCGGGGCGGTGAGCAATTCCGGCGTCTCCCGGTGGTAGCGCCGGACCTGGGCGAACCCCTCATCGATGGCGTTGGCCTTCCGGGTCCCCTTGGTCTCGACCAGGGCCACGGGGACGCCGTTGACGAGGAACATAACGTCGGCGCGGTTCGTGTGCTGGCCGTTGGTGTACTCCCACTCGTCGGTCACGTGGAAGAGGTTGTGGGCCGGGTGCTCGAAGTCGATGAGGGCCACGTTCCTCTGGCGCCGCTCGCCCTCGACATAGACCGACCGCTCCCCCCGGAGCCAGGCCAGCACCTCGGCGTTCCCCTCGATGCTGTTGCGGACGTTCTCGATCCTGGCGATGACCTGATCGACGTTGTCCACCGTGACGACGCCGGGATTCAGGGTGATGAGCTTCTCGCGGAGGACCGGGTAGAGGAGGGTACCGCTCTCCCCGCGCCGGAGGCCCAGGGCCTCCTCGCGCGGGAAATACGTCCAGCCGATCTCGACAGCATAGCCGATGAGGGGATCCTGGACGGCGGTCCGCTCGGCGCCGAGGCTAGGCGCCATGGACGATCCCCTCCGCCCACCGGACCACCTGCTCGGCGAGTGTGACAGCCCGCTCGTGGTCCACCTCGGTGACCGGCTGTTCGCCTCCGGGGTACCGCGCATGCGTCGCGTAGTCAGAAAGAGCGTCCGCCGGCCACAACTCGCCGGGAACGGCCTCGCCGGTGCGATTCAAAAGGTCCAGCAGCTCCCCAATGGCGTGTGTTCTCGGGAGCTCGATCCCATGAAATATCAGGACCGCTTTGATCGCCTTCTCCGCCGCCTGCTGCGCGTCAAAACACATGTATTCCCACGGAGTCTCTGCCGGTTTCTCCTGTTTGGCCCGCGCAAGGTTGCCCCTGGCATACCGGAGCCACTCCGACGCCACATCCCGTGAAACGGGATCAGGCGGCATACACCACCTTCCCCTCTCGAAGCGCCGGCCGATAGATGTACCCGATCGTATCCTTGTGCTTTTGCAGATGCTTGGGCGTTACGACCAGGACATCTACGGGTATCCCGATTCCAATTAGCGTTCGGCGAATTAGCCGTGCCACCTCACGGGGTCGCTCACATTCCTTGACGATCAGCAGGTCCAGATCACTGTCCGGTCCCATCTCCCCCCGCGCCGCCGACCCGAAGAGAATGATCTTCTCCGGCGCCACGGCCTCAACGATCCGGCGGACGATCTCCTGGAGTAGCTCCTGGCTCAGCGTTCGTGCCCGGTCAGTTTCCATTTCCACAAGATTCCTTACCCAGACAGCCCGAGCGAGCCCCGAAGCCGCGACCGCCAGCGCTGCATGATCCTCACAGCCCGCTCGGCGTCCTCGCGCGTCGCCGACTCGCCAGGGTAGCGGACCTCACCCGCCTCGTGCGTCAACCACCGGAGCTCATCGAAGTCGCGTTCGCCCTCGGAGATGCCCGTGAGGTCAAACAGCGTTCGCAGCGCATGGGTCTTGGGGAAGTCCTTGCCCTG
>JACOUJ010000299.1 GCA_016177865.1 Candidatus Rokuibacteriota bacterium | reverse complement strand
CCTGCTTCCTCAAACCAACCTCCCACTCGTCACCTGGGAGGTCCTGGACGACATCGTGAGGGAGGTTATTGGCCCGTCGCGCCTGAACTTTCTCCAGGAAGGCCGAGAGGTGGACCGGGCCTACACGATCCCCGGGCTCGGCCGCTTCCGGGCGAGCGTCTTCCTCAGCAAGGCCGAGGTCCGGGCCATCCTGCGGGTGGTTCCCCTCAACATTGCAAGCTTCGAGGAACTTGGCCTCCCCTCGGCGCTGGAGAAGCTTTCAGCGGAAAAGCGCGGCCTCATCATGGTCACCGGAATCACCGGGAGCGGGAAATCCACCACCCTGGCCGCCATGATTGACTACATGAATAACCACCGGAACGACCACGTTCTCACGATCGAGGATCCCATCGAGTTCGTCCATGAGGACAAGGGATGCATCTTCACCCAACGGGAGCTTGGCCAGGACTCGCTCTCGTTCTCTCAGGCCCTTCGCTCCGCGCTCCGCCAGGACCCCGACGTGATCCTCGTGGGGGAGATGCGGGATCAGGAGACGATGTCCACAGCCATCACCGCGGCGGAGACCGGGCACCTTGTGCTCTCAACCATGCACACCGTCAATGCGACGGAGACGGTCAACCGGATTCTGTCTATGTTTCCGCCGGACCAGGGAGATCAGGTCCGTCTCCAGGTCGCCGGCGTACTCCTCGGTGTCGTCTCGCAGCGGCTCCTGGAGCGGGCCGACGGCACGGGCCGCATCCCGGCCGTCGAGCTGATGCTCGGGACCAGCCTGATTCGCGAGTGTATTCGTGATGCCGCCAAGACGGCGTCGATCCCGTCCGTGATCGCCCAAGGCCGGACCCAGTACGGCATGCAGACCTTCGATCAATCCGTCCTGGACCTGTATCAGGCAGGGACTATTGGCTACGAGGCGGCTTTGGCCGGCGCCTCCAATCCAGATGACTTCGCGCTCAAGGCCCGTGGCTTCCTCTCGACCAGCGACCTGAGGGGAACTGCGGCCCTGAAGGACGCGCCCAAGGTTAACGCCAAGGGACCGGCTGGGAGTGCCCCTCGGCAGTAGGCAACGTCCCGCCCACGAGTGGACGCCCGCCGAGGTCCGCACCTACGTTTCCAAGCTCCTCGCCCGACGCTCCTGGAGTCGCCAGGGGCTTTTGGACCGGCTTCAAGAGCGGGGTGTTCCCGCGGAGCGAGCGCAGGCGGCCGTCCTTGACCTGGAGTCACTCGGCTACGTGGATGACGAGCGCTATGCGGAGGGATGGGCTCAAGCGCGGGCTCAGCGTGGGCTCGGGGCTCGGCGGATCGCGGAGGAACTGAAACAGAAGGGCGTGGGGCGTGACCTGGCGGCCCGGGCGGCCCGGGAGAGCTTTAGTGATGTCAGCGAGGCAGCGCGGGCCCGAGAGGTGGCGCTGCGCCGGCTCCCGGCCCTCTTGGCCCGCGGCAAAACTCAGGCCCCGATCCGCCTCCGGACGTTCCTCCTCCGCCGGGGGTTCCCCCCCGGGGTGATCTCCGGCGTGATCCGCTCGCTTCTCGGCGCGAAACCCGACGAGCTTCGCTGACCAGCACCGAGATTCATCAACGATCCCTCTTTCTCAAGCCCCGAGCGTGGATTCTGCCGTTCCCCCTTTGGGAGAGCCCCCTGTGATAGGATAAGGGCTATTCAGGCCAAGGGGGCCCCCTTGGAAAATCGCATGACCGGCTCTGGGATCCGCCAGCGCTTCTTGAAGTACTTTGAGCGCCACGACCATGCCATCGTGCCCTCCTCGCCCCTGGTCCCGGCTCAGGACCCGACCCTGCTCTTCACCAACGCGGGCATGGTCCAATTCAAGGCGGTCTTTCTGGGCGAGGAGACGCGGAAGTATGTCCGCGCCACCACGTGCCAGAAGTGCGTCCGCGCGGGCGGCAAGCACAACGATCTCGAGAACGTGGGACGCACCGCCCGCCACCACACCTTCTTCGAGATGCTCGGGAACTTTTCGTTCGGCGACTACTTCAAAGCCGACGCGGTCGCCTTCGCCTGGGAGTTTCTAACGAAGGACCTGGGTCTCTCTCCCGCTCGACTCGCCGCCACGGTCTTCACTGACGATGACGAGGCCTTCGCACTATGGCAGAAGGTGGCGGGGCTTGGTACGGACCGGATCCTTCGCCTGGGGGAGAAAGATAACTTCTGGGCCATGGGGGAGACCGGACCGTGCGGGCCGTGCTCGGAGATCCACTTCCACCAGGGAGATGACCTTCCCTGCGCCGAGCTGGCGGCCGGGCGCGCCTGCTTGGGGCCGGCATGCGAGTGCGACCGCTGGCTCGAGGTCTGGAACCTCGTCTTCATGCAGTTCAACCGGGACGCCTCGGGGACGTTGAGCCCCCTCCCCAAACCCTCGATTGACACCGGGATGGGGCTTGAGCGCGTTGCGGCCATCCTTCAGGGCGTCCCCTCCAACTTCCAGACCGACCTCCTCCGTCCCCTGATCGGGGCGGTGGAGGAGATTTCAAGCCGCGCCTACGGGGAGCGCGAGAGCGATGACATCTCCATGCGGGTCATCGCGGACCATGCCCGGGCCTCGACGTTTCTCATCGCCGACGGCGTGGTGCCCTCCAACGAGTGGCGCGGCTACGTCCTTCGCCGGATCATGCGGCGCGCCCTCCGGCACGGTCGGCTTCTCGGCGTTGGCGAGCCATTCCTCTGGCGGCTTTCCTCCACCGTCGTGGATCTGATGGGGGGGATCTACCCCGAGCTCAAGGAGCGACACCAGACCATCTCCCCGCTCATCCGCCAGGAAGAGGAGCGCTTCGCCGAAACGCTGGATCGGGGACTCGAGAAGATCCGCGAGTATGTAGAGTCCCGATCGGGAGAAAAAAGGGTCGT
>JACOUJ010000062.1 GCA_016177865.1 Candidatus Rokuibacteriota bacterium | reverse complement strand
GGGGAGTCCCGCTGTCCGCCGCCGCCGGGCCCCGATGAACAACCCAACCCCCAGCACCAGGAGGCTCAGGATGAGGATCGACGGAAGGATGATGTAAGTGAAGATGCCGACGTACGGGCGTTCCCGAGCCGCGAGGATGTCCGAGAGCAGGAGGAAGATGATGTTGGCGAGGCTCACCAGAGCGAAGAACGCCCCGGCGATGACCAGGGGATCGCGGAAAAACCCCGGAGGGCGCTCTTGCATACCTGGCCCCTTGCGCCAGCGGACCCGACCTCGTTATGAAGTCACGCCTTGATGTGGCAGCGCGTGCAATTGTTCTTGTCCTTGATAGAAAGGATTACCTGGCCCTTGGGGCCCTTCTTCTCCCCGGTGTGGCACGTCCCGCAAAGCTCGCCTTTCTCCATCCGGGCCATGGTCCACGGGCCCTCGGTGGTGCCCCGCTTCATCTTGAAGATCTTGGTGTGGCACTCGGTGCACTTGGGGAACTGCTCGTAGTGCTTCTCGTGGCTGAAGGTGGCCTTCCCGGGACTCTCTCCTTTCTGCTCGAACACGAAGTCGGCAGGCATTTTTGGCTTCTGCTGCGCGAGGCTCGAGGAGACTCCCACGAGTGCCAAGCCAAGAAGCATCACCAACCACGGGGACGCGTTTTTCATGAATCCTCCCTCCTCTTGCGCAAAACTCTAACAAATTGGGAAAGGGGCGTCAACGGCGCCTCCTCGGAAATCCACAATTGGGCTCTCTCATTTCGTCGGGCTCACCGTGTAGCCGAGATACGTCAGCACGACCATGTAAGCGATGATGGCAATCCCGATCCAGGTGAACATGCGGCTCGGCTCCCCCCGGGCCGTGCGCCGATCCAGGAGAGGAATGAGCAACAGGAAGAGACCAGCAAGCCCGAACCCTACGACGCCCACCACCTCGCCCTCGATGCCGAGGATGTAGCTCGGCAGATACTTGAGGGTTTGGAACATGAACATGAAGTACCACTCGGGCCGAATCCCGGCCGGTGCAGAGGCGAACGGGTCGGCCTTCTGGCCGAGCTCGATGGGATAGTAGGCGGCGAGCGCCGCCAGGATCGCCAGGGCGGAAAGCCAGCCGACCAGGTCGCGGAGGAGGAAGCTGGGGAAGAACGGCATCGTCCGCCGGGGGCCGCCCGCACGCTCGACGCCCGGCGGCACGCTCATCCCGAGCTTTTGAACCAGGTAGAGGTGGAGGCCGATCAAAACACCGGCGAGCGCGGGGAGGACGGCCACGTGGATCCCGTAGAAGCGCGTCAGCGCGGCGCCCGTCACCTCGTCGCCCCCCCGGAGGATCCGCGCGAGGAATAGTCCTACCACGGGGACGACGCCCGTGATCTCCGTGCCCACCTTGGTCGCAAAATATGCCAGCGTGTTCCAGGGAAGGAGATAGCCGGTGAAGCCGAAGCCCAGGGCCAGGCCCAGCAAGCCCACGCCCGAGAACCAAGTGATCTCGCGCGGCGGACGGTAGGCCTTCAGGAGGAGGACGCTGAAGAGGTGAACGAACAGCGTGAGGATCATCAGGTTCGCCGACCATGCGTGAATCGAGCGGATCAGCCAGCCGAACTGCACCTCGGCCATCAGGAACTGGATGGACTCGTAGGCCTCCTCGGCGCTGGGGCGGTAATAGAAGAGGAGGAGGATGCCGGTGGCGACCTGGACCGCGAAGAGGAAGAGGGTCATCCCGCCCAGGTAGTACCAGACGGTGTGCCGGTGAACCGGCACCTCCTTCTTCTTGGCCAGCTTCTCGAGCTCGGCCAGGCCGAGACGCTCGTCGAGCCACGTCCACAACCGGCCGTGCCGCGTGTCCCGCGAGCCCATGGTCACGCGCTCTTGCCGACGACGATCTGGCTCCCCCTCACGTTGACGACGTAGGGGTCGAGTGGGCGCGGGGGCGGGCCCGCGATGTTCTTGCCATTCAGGTCGTAGTGCCCGTTGTGGCAGGCGCACCAGATGTGGCTGAGGTCAGCCCGGTACTGCACGGTGCAGTTGAGGTGGGTGCAAACGGCGGAGAAGGCCCGGAGCTCGCCAGCCGGTGTCCGGATCAGGATCGCCGGGCGATTCCCGAACTTGAAGATCTGCCCCGTGTTTGACTTCACGTCCTCCGGCTTCAGCGGGAGCGTGATCGTCCCGGCCGCTGACTCTCCGGCGGGCGGCGGAATGAGATACCGGGCCGCGGGATAGAGCACGGAGACCAGGAATGCCCCAGCGCTCGTGCCGAGGAACCAGTTGATGAAACTCCTCCGCCCCATCCCGGGATCAAGAGCCTCTCCAGTCATCGCACCGTCTCCCCTTCGACTCGGTTTCGCGTTACCTGTGCGGCCGTTGGTCGAGCTGGCGAATCTTCAGCACGAGTCCTGCAATAAGCGCCACGATGATGACCAGCGAGACGGCAAGCCCCTTCCGGCGAAACTGAAGTTCATCGAGCGCCCGGACCCCGCGAGTGTACGCCTTGGCGCTGATCCCGAGCCCGACCTCGACCTCCGTCTTCACCGGCTCGACACGGAAGGCGTGGATCGCGGCGCGCGCCTTGATCAGGGCATCCTTGGCGCCGTTCAGATCGAACTGGGCCTGGCTCACTTCCATGCCAGCACGCTCGGCCTGGGTCAGGAGCGCGCGCGCCTTGTCGAAATCGCCGCTCAAGGAGTCGATGACGGTTCGCATCGTGACGGCGGCCTTCCCACCCGCATCGTCCGCGCCGTGACACCCGGCGCAGACTGCTTTCTCCCCGAGCCCGAGCATGGCATCACTGGCCTCTTTGATGTCATGGTTGCTGTGACACGTCGCGCAACCCGGCGTGCCTATTTCGGTGAAGACCTTGGCGTGGACGCTCTTGGCGAAGAGGTCGCCCTGCACGCTGTGGCACTGGCCGCAGACGTTGCCGATCCACGAGATCCCCGGCGGCGCCGCCCCGTGATTACCGTGACAGTCGTTGCACGTCGGGGCGGACAGATCGCCCTTCACGGACATCGTCTGCCAGTGGATGCTCCCCCTGTACTTCTGGAGCTGGTCGGTCGGAATCTTGTACGCCTCCATGTACTTGGCGTCGCCGTGGCAGCCCCCGCACGTGTCCGCTACGCGGAGTGGGTGGACGGTCGATTTCGGATCCGACGGCGGCCGGATCGAGTGGGCGGGGTGGCAGCTCGTGCACACCGCGACCTTCGGGTCGCCCAACTCCCGGAGCCGTCGGCCGTGCACGGAAGTGACGTACTCGGCCACCTGGTCCACGCGCAGCGAGGGG
>JACOUJ010000180.1 GCA_016177865.1 Candidatus Rokuibacteriota bacterium | reverse complement strand
TCGTCTAGTCCGGCCCAGGACCCCAGATTTTCAATCTGGAAACACGGGTTCGAATCCCGTCGGGGACACCAGTCAAGCTATAAATCAACCTGTTACGGTCCGGCGTCGTCCCGGCCCATCCCTCTCTTCCCAGACCCGAAGGGCACAAGCAGCCGGCGTTCCTCATCCCCGTCCCCGCCCGATCCCGAAACGGTCTGGCGAGCGTTTCGGCTGCTAACCACCGACCGACCGGCTGGATTCCGCGGTCGGCGGCACCGATTCGACCGGGTTCCTGCCGCGGACGAGCGTCATGTGCTTCAGGGGTATGGGGCGACGCATCGATGGCGTTCCCTTGTAGGCTGAGGTATACTCAAGCGTGCTATGCAATCGCGAGTGCGTCGGGCCAGACGACGACGTGGGCGTGCCGTGCGCGCGGGGAGAAGGGCGGGCGCCGAGCCCCTGGTGACCACCTCGCTGCGCCTCCGCTCGGGGCTGCGCGCGTATCTCGAAGATCTCGCGGAACGGAGTCAGCGGTCGGTCTCGGACGTGGCCGAGCAGCTCCTCGAGGAAGCCATCCGCACGCGGGAGTGTCCCGGCATCTACTTCGCTGACGAGCCGGCGGGCCGCACGGCCAAAATCATGGGCACGGGACTCGGGGTCTGGGAAGTGATGCGGGACTACGTGGCGGCTGGAGAGCGCGAGGAGCGGTTGCGCGAGATCTTCCCACAGCTCACCCCGGTTCAGGTCGGCGCGGCGCGGAACTACTTCCTCCGCTATCGCGATGAGATCCAGCGGCGGATCGACGAGAACACCGCCCTGACCCCGGAGGGAGTGGTCGCGCGGTATCCTGGCCTCGTCCGTCTCGCCGGGTGAAGCTCTACCTAGACGAGGATCTCTCGCCCCGGGTCGTGATGCTGCTGCGTGAGCGTGGCCTCGACGCCACCGGGGCCCACGAGGTCGGCCAGGTGGGTCGCAGCGATCTCGAGCAGCTCCGCTACGGGGGCCGAGAGGGCCGCTGTCTGGTCACGCGGAACGTGGCTGACTTCCTCGAGCTCGTCCGCCAGCTGATCAACCGTCAGGAATCTCACGGCGGCATCATCTTGATTCCCGCGAGCTTCCGGGGTGACGAGTTTGCCATCTTGGCCGACGCGATCGCTGGGTGCGCGGCGGCGTACCCGGAGGGGCTGGCCGACCAGATTCTGTTCCTCAAGAGACCGGCACCGTAGCCCGGTTCTCCGCGCCATCGGCGGCGGCGCCTCGCCGGATGGACTCTCATCCGGAATGGCCCAGTTTTCGGGGGCAGGTCAGACTGGCGATCGCCCGTTACTTCTGTCAAAGCGAGGTGCATTTCCGCTCTTGTACACCGTGAGATCCTGAAGCTCTCCGTCGAGGTCTCGATCGCGTTGCCCGGGGAAGGCACCCCTATGGCCTTTGGGCGCGGTCTTTCGGGCCCGGCCGCCGCCCGTGCGAGCCCGGGTCGGCCGTGGGAGCGCGAGCGTCGTCGTCCCGGTGGGAGCTGAAGATCCTCCGCGGATGCATCGGCGGCGAGATCCCACTCCGTTGCGTGGAGCGCAGACCGTAAACGGGTTCCGATGGGCTAGAAACGATTCGCCCCTGGTGTGTGGTTGCTCCTGGGGGTGGTCTTCTCGATCGAGGGTCCCAGGAGGAGACGATGGGCGCGCTCAGTCGTCGGCGTGATCGAGGGGGCGGACCGTCGGGGGCGCTCCTCAGGGCGGGGGACGCGATGTCGGACGTTTGCAGTTCCTACGGGTCGTAAGGGCGGGATTCGAAGCCGAACAATTTCGGATCGTTGTCGTCCACCTTCACCTTGACAAAGCCCATGAAAGGGGAGCCGTAGGTTTCCAGGCGGATGAAGTTGCGGATCGGTTCCCTCGTCCTGGGGTGGAGCAGCGGCTGGTCGATGTGGTGCCAATGGGTGTCGCCGTGCACCAGCAGCACCTGTCCGTCAAATGCAAGGGTCTCCGCGCGCAGCTGTTCCATGAACTCGCCATAACCCCTGTTCGGGTGTCCCGCGTTGGCCGCTCCGATATCGGGATTGGCCTGGATGACGATCACGATGCCGGCCATCCGCTGGGCGCCGGCGAGGGCGAAGGCTTCCGCGAGCCAGGCCTGATTGGCGCGCCGGCGCTCGACGAACTCGGGAGAGGGCTCCAGACCGTCGCCGAAGTTGTTTTCGCTGCCCGGGATGTTGAGCGCGACGAAGAGCACCCGTCCGATCCGCCAGCGCACGTTCTCTCGGTACTGGCGGAAAGCGGGGTTGGCCGACTGCCGCTCGAGTTTGAATTTCCGTTCGCCCAGGGTTTGGTCGTCGCGGAAGAAGATCTCGCGCAGCTTTTGCAGGCGCTCGACGGGGTCGTAGCCGCTGCGGCAGTCGGTCCACTCGTTGTCGCCCGGCACGTAGATGAAGGGGTGGCGCGACTTCTGGAAGAGCCGGTAGCGATCGAGGAGTATCTCGTCGCTGCACACGCGGGTGTCGCTCTTAATGTCACCGACATGGGCGACGAAGGCCAGCTCCTCGCTGTCGATCCGCTCCATCAGCAGCGGGAAATGCTCACGCTCGGAATCGGAGTAGGGCGTGTCGCCGATTACGGCGAAGCTGTAGCCGCCCGCCGGCCGGGGCCCGAGCGTCACGCAGCTGGACAGCCCCAGGGACAGAGCGATCGTCAACAGTATTCGCTTCATTCGATCCTCCGTTTCAGTTCGTAGAGTCGAGGAAGTGGCCCGACTCTAGCGCCGGCCCCGGACGCCGGTCAAGCTCCAGTCTCGCCCAATCCGGGGATTGAGGTGGATGTCCACCTCGTCCTCGTAGAAGGCCTCTTCCCCGGACGGCAGCGCGGCCAGCAGGGCCTCAATGGCGCGCAAACGCCGCCGCTTGGCCCGCGGCGCCCAGGGACATTCCACCGTGGGCCGGGCCATGCCCCAGCGCGCGCCCAGCTCCGCCAGCATCCGCCCCACCGTGCTCTCGCCCACCCGCACCCCGGTCAGCTCGGCCAACTGCCGGGCCAGGAGCTCCTGCGTCCAAGTCGGGCGCGCCCAGCCGTGATCCTCAGGCGAGTCCTGCAGCAGCTCATAGAGCGCCCCGCGCAGGTCGTCGTCCACCTTGAGCTGGCCGTTGTCGGCCCGATGATCGCGCAGTCCCGCCTCCCCCTCAGCCTGAAAGCGGTGGATCACCTTGAGGATCGCCGAGGATCATAGTGCACCGCCTCGGCGATCTCGCCCGTGCGTTTGCCCGCTGCCGCCTGCAGGATGATCAGGGCCCGGGTCCGCAGCCCGGCGTCGGAGGTCTTCCGCACCAGGCCTTCCAAGCGTCGCTTTTCCCAGCGCCGCACCTGGACTATACTTGGTGCCATCTCGGCCCTCCCTCCGTCTGTGGTGGTTGGGGTACTTGGATACCCACAACATATGGGGGTGGGCCGAGACCCTCCAAGAAACAGCGAGTTACACCCCTCCAAATCATGGGGTTCTATTTAGCAGAGTGCGGACGCCCTCCCGGCGAGAGCCGTCCCGCCTGTTAGTGCTCACGCTCTTTGGCAGCACTCTGCTCAGGATCACTGTCATCGCGGCGCGGTCGGCTGATATTCCCGTAGAGCAGGGCAGCACCGTCCTGGTGTAAAAAGAGCCTCTCAACCTCCCCAACCGGGCTTGTCCCT
>JACOUJ010000179.1 GCA_016177865.1 Candidatus Rokuibacteriota bacterium | reverse complement strand
GATGGTGAATCTCGGTGACCTCCACGTCATAGTCGTCCCCCAGGGCAGCGGCTAACTCGGCGAGGATCTTCAGCGTGAGATTTACACCCACACTCATGTTCGGCGCCAGGACGATGGGAATCTCGCGCGCAAGCGTCACGATTTCGGAATGCTCAGCGTTCGAAAAGCCCGTCGTGCCGATCACGGCCCGCGCTCGCACGCGCGCGGCCACGCGCAGATGCTCCAGGGTCGCTTCAGGGGTCGTGAACTCGACGAGGACCCGATCCCGGATCAGAACCTGAGCGGGATCGGCGCTCACGGGGACATCGGTCCTGCCGACTCCTGCCAGCTCGCCGGCGTCGCGGCCGAGGGCCGGGTGGCCGGATCGCTCAAGGGCGCCAACGAGACGAAAATCAGCAGCCTCTTTGACGAGGGCGACAATCCGCCCCCCCATCCGCCCCGCCGCGCCGGCCACCACCACCTCGATCATCGGAGGGATTCACCGAGCGACTGGGAGGCTTAGCTCTTCAGCAGGCCGGCCTGGACGAGGACTTTTCGAAGGCGGGCGCGATTCGCCTCCGTCATCGGGCACATGGGGAGGCGGTACTCCACCTTGGGCAGCATCCCCACCATCGCCATCGCTTCCTTGACCGGGATCGGGTTGGTCTCGAAGAACATGGCCTGGGCCACAGGGAACAACTTGAGGTGCATTTCCCTCGCCCGCTTCCAGTCGCCTTCCAGGGCGGCATGGGCCATCTCGGACGTCTCCTTGGCCAGGAAGTTGCCGATCACTGAAATGACGCCGCGACCGCCGACGGCCATCAAGGGAAGGGTCAAGGTGTCGTCCCCCGAGAGCACAATGAAGTCGGGGCCGCAGAGGAGGATGACTTGGCTCATCTGCTCGAGGTTCCCAGAGGCCTCCTTGACCCCGACAATCGAGCGGCAGTCCCCCGCCAACCGAGCGAGGGTCTCCGGGAGAAGGTTGACGCCGGTCCGTCCCGGGATGTTGTAGATGATCAAGGGAAGGTCGGAGCTTTCGGCGATCGCCTTGTAGTGCTCGTAGAGCCCCTGCTGCGTCGGCTTGTTGTAGTAGGGGACGACCAGGAGGGCAGCGTCGGCCCCGGACTTGGCGGCGTGGACAGTGAGATCGATCGCCTCGTGTGTCGAGTTCGAGCCGGTCCCGGCTATCACCGCGATCCGCCCCGCCGCGTGCTCGATCACTAAATCGACCACCCGCCTGTGCTCATCATGAGAAAGGGTTGGAGATTCTCCGGTGGTTCCGCACGGAACAAGGCCATCAGTCCCGTTGTGGACGTGATAGTCCACCAAGTCCCGGATCTTCGCCTCATCCACCCGGCCATCCCGGAATGGGGTGACCATCGCCACGAGTGATCCTTGAAGCTGTCTCCTTCGCATATCCCCTCCTTTAGTCCGGATGGGCCTTTTTCATCAGCCTGCCTCGGGGAATTGTTCGCCGGCGACCAGATCCTCATAGCTCTCTCGCCGCCTAACGATCGAGAAGCGATTACCGGCCACCAACACCTCTGCGGCCCGGGGCCGGGCATTATAGTTCGAAGACATGGCAAAACCATACGCCCCGGCGGAGAGAACCGCCAGAAGCTCTCCGCCTTCCACGCGTGGAAGCTCGCGCCCCTTCGCGAGGAAGTCCCCTGACTCGCAGATCGGGCCGACCACGTCCACTGTGGCCCGGGGGAGTCCGTCGACGCGGCGCACGGGAAGGATTTCGTGGTAGGCGTCATAGAGGCTGGGCCGGATCAGGTCGTTCATCGCCGCATCGACGATGAGGAACTCTTTCGCCTCCCCTGTCTTCCAGTACAGGACCCGCGTGAGGAGCGCGCCCGCGTTGCCCACGATAGAGCGTCCCGGCTCGATGATCACCGTGACCCCAAGGGCGTTGATGGTTGAGATCAGAAGCCGCGTGTACTCCTCCGGAGCGGGGGGACTCTCATCCTTGTAGCGGATCCCGAGACCACCGCCGAGATCGAGCAGGCGGATGGCGATCCCCTTCTTGCGAAGGCGCTCCGCCAGCGTCACGACGCGCTCGAGGCTGTCGGCGTAAGGCTGAAGACTCGTGATCTGCGAGCCGATATGCATGTGCAGCCCCACGACCTCGATCCCCGGGAGCCGCGCCGCTGCCTCATATTCCGCCTCGGCCCGGGCGACGGGAATCCCGAACTTGCTCGACTTGAGGCCGGTCGAGATGTAAGGGTGGGTCTCGGGGTCAATGTCCGGGTTGATCCGAAGGGCGACACGGGCCCGGACGCCTTCAGCGCGAGCCACCTCGTTGAGAAGGGCGCACTCCGCGGGGGACTCGACATTGAAGAGAAGGATGTCGGCCTTCAAGGCCTCCCGCATCCCCTCCCGATTCTTCCCGACCCCCGCGAAGACGATCTTCTTCGGATCAATCCCCGCCCGGAGGGCCCGATAGAGCTCTCCGCCTGAAACGACATCGGCCCCGGCGCCGGCCTGGGCCAGGCAGTGAAGGAGCCCGAGGTTCCCATTGGCCTTGACCGCATAGCAGATGAGGTGCGGGACATCGGCAAAGGCGTGATCATACGCGGTGAAGCGATCGAGGAGGCCTTGTC
>JACOUJ010000178.1 GCA_016177865.1 Candidatus Rokuibacteriota bacterium | reverse complement strand
GCGACGAAGCCCGGGTCCCGCCCCTCGTGAATGGCCACGACATCATGGCAGCCTTCTCCCTCACTCCGGGTCCTCTGGTTGGCCGGCTTCTGGCCGAGGTCCGGGAGGCCCAGGGCCTCGGGCTCGTGACGACGAAGGCCGATGCCCTTGAGACCCTTCGCCGCCACTTCGATGAAAGCGGTGCCATTGACACAGCCCCTGGCGGTTCATTAGAATAAGGGTATCGTTCGGGCGTAATTCAGCGGCAGAATGCCAGCTTCCCAAGCTGGACGTCGCCGGTTCGATTCCGGTCGCCCGCTCCATTCGGAGGCCCCGCGGTTCCGTTTTGAATCGCGGGGTTTCCGTTTGTCCGGATCCCGGACAGATCTGGTGTTTATCGTATGTCACTCGTAGATGGAGGTGCTTCATGGCCTCTCAAGCCCGGCTCACGATCCGCGGGCTCCGGACCAGATCGGTGAACGTTCCCATGCGCCGGCCGCTCGCCACGAGCGGTGGCACGGTCGGCACGGCGCCCCTGGTCTTGATCGACCTCGAGACGGAGGAAGGGATCAGGGGGTGCGCGTATGTCTTCTGCTACACTCCGCTTGCGCTCAAACCCGTGTCGGAGCTGATCCGGGGCCTGGAACCGCTGCTGAGGGGCGACGTTGTGGCGCCCGTGGCGATCGAACAGAAGCTCCAACGCCGGTTCCGCCTCCTGGGGCCACAAGGCGTGACTGGCATCGCGATGGCCGGCATCGACATGGCCGCATGGGATGCCCTCGGCAAGGCGTGCGAACTGCCTCTCGTGCGACTCCTGGGCGGTGACCCCCGGCCGATTCCGGCGTACAACAGCTGCGGGCTTGGAATCATTGGCCCCGAGCGTGCGGGCCAGGAGGCCCAGGAGCTGGTTGCCCCGGGCTTCAAGGCGATCAAAGTCAGACTCGGGTACGCGGACGTGAAGAACGATGTGGAGGTGATTCGGGCGGTCCGGCGCGCGATCGGGGACGACGTTCTCTTGATGACGGACTACAACCAGTCGTTGACCGTGGCCGAAGCGCTCCGGCGCGGCCACGCGCTCGATGGCGAGGGGATCTACTGGATCGAAGAGCCGACGCTCGCGGACGACTTTGCCGGCCACGCGCAGATCAGCCGAGAGACCAGGACGCCGATCCAGATCGGCGAGAACTGGTGGGGGCCGCACGAGATGGCCAAGAGCCTCGCCGCCGGCGCGTCGGACTTCGTGATGCCTGACGCCATGAAAATCGGCGGCGTCACAGGCTGGCTGCGCGCGGCGGCGCTCGTGGAACCCCCGGGCGTGCCGCTCTCGAGCCACCTCTTTCCCGAAATCAGCGCGCATCTGCTGGCTGTGACCCCGACGGCACACTGGTTGGAGTACGTCGACTGGGCCAGTCCGATTCTCCGCGAGCCGCTGACCGTCCGAGACGGTCAAGCGGTGCTCGGCTCGGGGCCCGGCATCGGCCTGACCTGGGACGAGCAAGCCGTGGCGCGCTACCTCGTCGAGGGCAACTATCGTGGCCCTGTACGCGAGCCGCAGGCCTCCAAGAAAAGTCCGTTTACATAATTCTCCCGCCACCAGATGCATCAAGGGGGGAGTGATGACTGGTGAAAGTTCCAAGTCGGTTCATTCGGGAGCGAACTCCCCAGGGAGCTCCGCGCCCAGGTCGCCCCCTAAGCTCGCCTCCGATGTTCGACGGCAAACCGGGCGGGGTCAATTCCAAAGGCCCAAACAGGGGAGATCCGGAAAGGGACGTCTATGATCCCTGGTGTGTTTGAGTACTACGCTCCAACCTCGATTCGCGAAGCCGTCGACCTGCTCGCCAGGCACGGGGAAGATGCCAAAATTCTCTCTGGTGGGCAGAGCCTGATTCCGTTGATGAAGCTCAGGCTTGCCACTCCCCAGTATCTCGTCGAGATTAACCGGATCCGCGGGCTCGCGTATATCCGGGAGGGTGACGGGGTCCTCAGGATCGGCGCGCTGACCCGCGAGTCAGACCTGGAAGAGTCTGATTTGATTCGAACGCGATATCCGATTCTCCACGACACCAGCAAGGTGATCGCGGATCCGCTGGTCCGAAACCTGGCAACCGTCTGTGGCAACCTGGCCCACGGGGACCCGGCAAACGACCACCCCGCAACCATGTTGGCCCTCGGCGCGGAACTGGTCGCTGTCGGGCCAAAGGGGGAACGGCGCATTCCGGTCGCGTCGTTTTTTACCGGCCCCTTCACAACCGCGCTCACTCCCAGCGAGATTCTGACCGAAATCCTGATTCCCATTCCGACCCCGGGAAGCGGGGGCGCATACCTCAAGCTGGAGCGGAAGGTGGGAGACTTCGCCACCGCTGCGGTCGCGGCCCAGGTGAGCGTGAGGGACAACGGAATGTGCGAGCGGGCCGGGATCGGGCTGACGAATGTCGGCCCGACGCCGATCAAGGCCAGAAAGGCCGAGGACTTCCTCCACGGCAAGCCGTTGGACGCCGCGGCCATCAGGCAGGCGGCTCAACTGGCAGCCGGAGAGGCCCAGCCCACGTCGGATCTCCGAGGCCCCGCGGAGTATAAACGAGACCTCGTCAGGGTGTTGACGACCCGAGCGCTCGAAAAGGCGCGAGAGCGCGCCGGCGGGGGGAGGTGAGGACCATGCTCGTTCACGTGACGGTCAACGGGGAGAAGCATGAGGCCAACGTGGAGCCCCGCCTCCTGCTCGTGCACCTGATCCGGGACGTCCTCCGGCTGACCGGGACTCACATCGGGTGCGACACGACCCATTGCGGGGCGTGCACCATCCTCCTGGACGGCCGGCCCGTCAAGTCGTGCACGATCTTCGCGGTCCAGGCGCACGGCAGGGAGATCATGACGGTGGAGGGGCTGGAGCAGGATGGCAAGCTCCATCCCGTCCAGGAGGGATTCTCGCAGGAGCATGGCCTCCAGTGCGGCTACTGCACCCCGGGCATGCTGATGACGAGCTCCGCCTTCCTCCGAAAGAACCCGGATCCCACGGAAGAGGAGATCCGCTGGGCCATCTCCGGCAACCTCTGCCGGTGCACCGGCTACGTGAACATCGTGAAGGCGGTCCAGTTCGCCGCTGCCAAGTTGCGGCAGGGAGGGGCATGATGGCGCTCAGAACGTCGCCCGAGATCGGGGGAATGGGACACTCGGTGAAGCGCAAAGAGGACGCGCGCTTCATCCGGGGCAAGGGGAGCTACGTGGACGACCTTCAGCTTCCGGGCATGCTCTACCTCGACATCGTCCGGAGCCCGTTCGCCCACGCCAAGATCAAGAAGATCGACGCCTCCAAGGCGCTCCAGATTCCCGGGGTGCTGGCTGTCATCACCGGCCAGGACCTTGCGAAGTATAACCTCCACTGGATGCCGACCCTCATGTCGGATACCCAGATGGTGCTCCCCGTGGAGAAGGTGATGTATCAGGCCCAGGAGGTCGCCGCGGTCCTTGCCACGGAGCGTTACATCGCGGCCGACGGCGTGGACGCCGTGGAGGTCGAGTACGAGCCGCTTCCCGTGGTCGTGGGCCGGAAGAAGGCGCTCGAGCCCGGCGCCCCGGTGCTCCGGACCGACAAGAAGGACAAAAAGGATAACCACATCTGGCACTGGGAGTGGGGCGACCGGGCTGCCACAGACCGCGCGTTCCGGGA
>JACOUJ010000177.1 GCA_016177865.1 Candidatus Rokuibacteriota bacterium | reverse complement strand
CACGACGGCGAAGGCCAAGAGGGCAAGGATTACGGTGAGTCGCTTCATGGTCGTCCTCCGTGGGTGGGCTGAGGGGTAAGGAACCTGACTGCCATCAGTTGATCATGTAACACTTGATCGCAAGAATTGTCAACTCTCGACGCCCATCGGGGCGACTACCTGATTGACAAGACAGCCAAGCCCCTCCACCTCGACCTCCACGAGATCCCCCGGCTTGAGGAACTCTCCCGTGGCCGCGCCCACCCCGGAAGGGGTCCCCGTGGCCAGGATATCCCCCGGCTCCAGCGTCATTCCCAGCGAGAGAACCTCGATGAGGGTGGCGACATCGAAGATCATCTGGGAGGTATTGGCGGACTGGCGGACCTTACCGTTTACCCGAAGCTGGATCGAGAGGCGTTGAGGATCCGGAATCTCATCCGCCGTGACCAGGGCAGGTCCGATCGGACAGAACGTGTCGAGGGACTTCCCCTTGAACCACTGCTGGTGAGCGCGCTGGAGGTCCCGGGCCGTCACGTCGTTCAAATTCATGTACCCGAAGACGTGGCTCAGAGCTTGGGCTCGGGGGATATCGCGCCCGCCGCGCCCGATGACCACCGCCAGCTCGGCCTCGTAATCCATCTCCGCCGTCGCAAGATGATGCACGATGTCAGCGCCGGGCGCGATGACCGTGGTGGGTGGCTTCGTGAAAAAGACCGGGCGATCCGGCACCTGGGCGCCGCGCTCCGCCGCATGCTCGGCGTAGTTCCTGCCCATGCAGAAGATATTTCGAGCGGGACGCGGAATGGGTGCGAGGAGTCGGCCTTTCTTTTCCGGATAGGCAACGCCTCGCCGGGTCAACACCTGGAGATCCTGGGCGTCCACGAGACTCCGGCCGTAGTCAAAGACTCTCCGGACGGTGGCCCAGCATTCAGGCCCCCCCTGGATCAACTCGAGCATGGTCGAGGGAAAGCGAACCCGCCGCTCTCCCTGTTGAAGGGCGAGTTCGGTCTCGATGCCACGCAGGTCGAGGATCGCCCCGTGCCAGGCCGCCCCGATCCTTTGACCGCGTCCTTTTTGAAAGGTAACCAGATGCACCCGGGCAGTCTATCCCATCGTCTCACACCCGGCAAGCCCATTTGCGTCCGGGAGTGGGGTCAAGGAACCCACTCCCGGCGAACGCCAACACTGTCCCCGTGAGCGGGATGAAGGAGCCGAAGGCCGTGCGAGACGTGCGTGGTAGGTCGAATAGCCAGGATCATGTCGCGATTGCCAGGGCCGCCCGAAGCTTGGTGAGTGTCACGGGCTTAGTGATCACTTTGCTCCCTCATATTCGATTCCTCCTGAGGGGTGAGAGCAATTCTCGTCAGCGACGAAGCGCGGAGATGACTTTCGCCATACCACATCCCTGGCAGTCACGACAGATCCCGACATGAAGGGGTTGGACCAAAAGGTCAAACACCGGGTATGGCAGTCGGATGAGCTGCCTCGAACTGCCACCGTGAAAACTGATCTTGCTGTGGATCGGGACGCACCGGTCAAGGTACACGGTGGCCCCGTAGGGTTCTCCCACGGGCGGGATGGCCGCAGGCTCACAGTCGGGGAAGTAATGCGCCACCTCTTCGGCCGAATAGGGCCGGCTCCTTTGGGCACCCCAAAGCGCCCCCACCCGTTTGGGGTCAAGTTCGCATTCGATCGGAAGAACGAGCAGGGCCACTTCTGTCCCATGGTGAAAGGGGACCGTCTTGACCAGGCTCCGCGGGGGAAGTCCAAGCCGCCCGGGAAAGTCGAGGGGCGGGGTCTTGTCCGGGACTCGACGCACTTCATACAGGATTCGGTGGTACGCAAGCACGGTCACGAGTCGGGGGGTGATCTCCATGATGGCCTCCTCCCAAGGTCGAGCAAGGACAATGCCATCCGGGATTCAGAACAAATATTCAGGAGTTAGCGTGCAGTGACGAAAGGACTGGGCGCGGGAGAATCTCCCTGGAGCCCTGGAAAAATTCCGGGCAGATCCCTACGCCCTACTGATGTGAAAAAAGACGGCTTCGATCTTGTCTGGACCCGCTGGGAATCTCCGTCAACTCCCGAGGCAGGGCGAAGCGGACATCTTCATCCACCACCTGGACCTCATGGATCGTGGTCACGCCTCCCCGCTTCAACACCTCGATCGTCTCGCGGACCAAAAACTCGGGGGTGGAGGCCCCTGCCGTCACCCCCACCTGCCGAACCCCACTGAACCACTCCGGCCGAATGTCGCCGGGATCGTCTATCAAGTGTGCCCGGGCCCCCGCCGCCTCGGCCACCTCCCGGAGTCGACAGGCGTTGCTGCTGTTGGCCGCCCCCAGCACCAGCACCACCTCGACCTGGCTCGCCACCGCCCTGACCGCGGCCTGCCGATTCTGGGTCGCGTAGCAGATGTCATCCCGCGAGGGCCCCACAATGCCCGGAAACCTCTGACGGAGGGCCTCGATGACCGCCTGTGTGTCCTCCACTGACAGCGTGGTTTGGGTTAAGTAGGCGACCTTCGCCGGATCCGCCACGACCAGCGCCGCCACCTCTTCCACGCTCGAAATGACCCGAATCCTCGCCGGCGCTTCTCCCGTGGTCCCGATGACCTCGTCGTGATCCTCGTGCCCCACCAAAATGATGGTGTACCCATCCTGGGCGTAACGGATCGCCTCGATGTGGACCTTCGTCACCAGAGGACAAGTCGCATCAATCACGCGCAGGCCGCGCGCCCGGGCCTCGTCCCGCACCGCGGGGGAGACTCCATGGGCACTGAAGATCACCAGGGCCCCGTCCGGCACCTCCGCCAGATCCTCGACAAAGATCGCGCCCTTGGCCCGCAGGGTTTCGACCACGTGGCGGTTATGCACGATCTCTTTCCGGACGTACACCGGGGCGCCGTAGACGCCCAAGACCTTCTCCACAATCTCGATGGCGCGCTCGACCCCGGCGCAAAAACCCCGGGGCCCGGCCAGGAATATCTCTTCAAGCGCCACAGGAAGTTGGCTCCTCTCGCGAGATGTGCCGTCGGCGGGTTCGCCCCACCGGGCCCAGCGGTAACGGCCCCCAGTATAGGGGACCGCCCGCTCCTTTTCAATGCGGTATCCCTCTCCATCCATACGGCCCCCCGCTACGGTTGGATGAGGACTTTCAGCGCAAGCCCCCGAGCCATCAGCTCGAGAGCCTCCGGAACCTCGCTGAGCCGCATCTCATGGGTCACAAGAACATCTGGGTTGATCGCCCCGGACTCGAGAAGCGAGATGGCCCTTCGGATGCCGGATGGAGTGTGATGGAAGGCCCCCACGAGTTTCAGCTCCTCGTAGTGAAGCCGCCTCGTGTCGAGGCGCACCTCAGTCCCGGGGGCACACCCTCCGAAAAATACCGTCGTCCCTCCGCGACGCGTCGAGGTGACCGCCTGCTCCCACACCTCGGGCCGGCCTGTGGCGTCAATCGCCACATCCGCTCCTTGTCCTCCCGTGACCTTCCGGACGGCCGGGACGACATCGGGAAGGCTCTCCAGACACTCAAAGCCGTGGCCTCTCGCGCGATCAAACCTTGGGCCCGGCTTCCCGATCAGGAGGACCCGCCCTCCCTGGTGAATGGCCAAGAGACCAAGAAGCTGACCGAGGGGACCGTGGCCAAAGATGACCACTTGATCGCCCACCCGAATCTCAGCGAGAGACAGGGCGTGGAGGGCGCACGCCAGTGGCTCGGCGAACGCGCCGTGCCGGGCCGGGAGAGAGTCGGAGATCTTCTGCAGATTCACCCCGGTGACCCGGCGCGGAATCAGGGCGTACTCGGCGAAGGCCCCGTTCCAGAAGAAGAGGTCCTCGCAGAGGTTTGCGCGGCCGCGCTGACAGGAAGAGCAGGCGCCGCACGGGGCCGAATTGGCCGCGACCACGCGGTCTCCTTCCCTCACCCCTTGCACTCCCGGCCCCACCTCGACGATGGTCCCAGCCAATTCATGGCCGAAGATCGTCGGAATCACCGGGATCATGACGGGGTGGCCGCGGCGATAGGTCTTGACATCCGTACCACACGTGAGTGCAGCATCGACCCGAACCAGGACCTCCCCCGGTTTGGGTCTCGGCATCGGGACGTCCGCGAAGCGGAGATCACCGGGCCCGTAAAAAACGACGGCCTTCATGATGGCCCCCCGTTGGGCGTGATGAAGACCTTCAGGGCCTCATGGCGGAGGAGGAGATCAATCCCCTCCTGAAGGCGCGACAGGGGAAGACGATGGCTGATAAGCTCCTCGACCTTCAGGACCCGCTGGCAGAGGAGGTCAAATGCCTCGCGCAACTCAGCGGGAGAGGAGGAGTACGTAGCCGTCACGCTCAACTCGCGATGGTAAAGCTGGTTGAACGGAAGCGGCGTATGGCCTTCCCCCTCCGCCCCCGCAAAGAGATGGAGCATTCCTCCGTCACGGACCAAATTCCATGCCGTCCCGATCGCCGATGGAACCCCCACGGTGATCATGACCAGGTCCGCCCCGCGCGCTTCGCTGAGGCCATGAATCACCTTCGTGAGGCTCGGGTCTTCAGGCCCCAAGGTGTGGATGATTCCAAAACGAGAAGCCAGGGCGCGACGCTCCGGCCGCGGCTCGACGCCAATCACCTGAAGGCCATTCTTGTGGAAGAGCTGGACCATCAAGAGGCCAATCGAGCCGAGCCCGAGCACGACCGCAGTATCCCCGGCCTGAACCCGCGACCGCTTCACCGCCCGAAGACAGCAGGCTGTGGGCTCGGTGAAGGCAGCGACTTCATCCGAGAGCGAGGGAGGCAGGGAAAAGGTGGCGAACCGGACGTTGGCGGCCGGGACCCGCACGAACTCGGCGAATCCGCCAGGGTCCAGATTTGACGCCTTGAAGGTGGGGCACATTGAAGGACT